>SUTL01000108.1 GCA_015062925.1 Methanobrevibacter thaueri | reverse complement strand
GAAAAGTAATCGAATAACGAACTCAGAGCAATTTTTCAAAACCAAAACAATTTTTCATACCCAAAGCAATAATATAATCACAACAAAAAAGTATACTGAACAAAAATCCAAGACCCAAAATAGCCTCAAAAAAACGCAAATAAAATAAAACACAATAAAATTAATTAAAAAAGACAGTACACCCAATAGTGCAATTCATCCACAACTTGCAGAAGTTGTGGTATTCTTACATTTTAAAGATAAAATTTTAGATGGTAAATTCTATCCTCCTATTTTTTCATAATAATTATATAATTGGGAAAATATTATAATTCATTAAAAATCAATTTATTATTAGGTAGATTATTATGAGTAATTTCAAAACAATCGAAAGTGCAAGAGAATTTTTCTACAAGGATAAATTCGCAGTAAATACAGGAATTTCTTTGGATGAACTAACATCGGACATTGCAGTATGTTCTTTAAATATCACTGATAATCATAAAAATGCTTATGGGGGTGTGATGGGAGGAGTAATTTTCACTCTCGCTGATTTTGCATTTGCAGTTCTTTCAAATCAAATTCATCAACTCACTGTAGCTCAACAGGTTGATATTCATTATCTTTCCGCTCCAAAAGGAAATAAATTAATAGCTAAAGCCACTTGCAGGAAAAATGGTAGAACTTCATCTATTGTCAACGTCGATATTAGTGATGATACTGGAAGGGATGTGGCTCAATTTATTGGTACTGGATTTAAATTATGAATTATTCTTTAATTCTTAATATCTTATTTATAATTTTCATTATTTTTAATGTTTTGAATATTTTTTTACTTTTTATTATTTCTTCTCTTTTAGGATTTAATTTGGATGCTTTTTCAAATGAAGATTTTGATTTTTCTATTTTTCCAAGTTCCATACATAATTCACCTAGACAAAACCAGATTTCATCATATTTAGGGTTTATTTTTAATGCTTTATCAAAATATTCTTCTGAGGTTTTTAAATCATTATTGTTCCAGTATTCTATGGCAGTTAACATTAATTCGTGAGCTTGGTAGTTTTCGGATTTTTGTTTAAACAGATCTAATTTTAATGTAATTGCTGCGATGTTTTTAGAATCTATTAGTAATATTTGATTATAATATTTTTCTGATGCATCATATTCTTTTAGTTTTGCATGAAATCTTCCTTTTAAAAGGAGGGCATGGATATTGTAAGGGTCTTGGTTTAGGATTTTGTTAATGTAGGGTATTGTTTCTGTGTATTGTTGGTTTTGATATAATTGTTGGATTTTGAAAAATAATCCTATCATGTTGTCCGGAGATATTTTTAGCAGTTCTTCTATTGTTTGTTTTGCTTGTTTTGTTTTGTTAAGTGATAGTAATGCATTTATTTTCATTATTAGTATGCTTTCAGTGTATTCGATTTCTGGTTGGTTGTCCAGTTCTTCTAGTAATAGTCTGTTGTATTCTTGTGCTTTTGCGGTTTCATTTAGTATTTTTGATGTTTGTGCTAGATTGTTTAATGTGCCGATGTGGTGGGGTTTGTGTGCTAAGCATTCTATGTAGGTTTCTTTTGCTTTTTGGTATTCATTTTTTTCTATGTGTTGTGTTGCTTTTTTTTCTAGTTTTTTAAATTTGTTTGTAGTTATCATTTTTTATCATCTCTTGTGTATTATTCCGATTAGGTTTAATAATGCATTGATGTTGTTTGGGTTTATTTTTAGTATTTTTTTTGTTGTTTCTAATGATTTGTAGGTTTTGTTTAGTTGTTTTTGGGATTGCATTTTGTATATTAGTATTTCTTCGTTTTTTGGGTGTTGGTCGCAGATTTTTATTATGTTTTTGTGGTATTTTTCGGATTTTTCTTTTTGTTTTGTTATTGTGTAGATTTTTGCTATTTCTTTCATGCGGATTATATTTTCGATATCTTTTTTTCTTTTATTTTTCATGTTTTTTTTCACCATGTTGTATTGTGGTTTGTTAATATTTTGTTTATTGCTTTTAAATGTTTGTATGTGTTGGTTGCAATATTGTTGTGGGGTTGTTATTGTTTTAAGGTGATTTCAATATTGTTTTTTGTTTGTAATATTTTTGTGGGGGTGTTTGCAGCCTCTAATTTCATTTCATTATATGGTATATTCACATGATTAAATGACTATTTTAGCTATTATCTATTAATTTAATTAATTGTTCTTTAAATTATATTGTTGGTTATTTTATTTTTTCATGATTATTTAGTTAGTTATATAGGTCAGTTTAAACAAAAAATATTAATAGTGATTAATATGGAACTATTGGACATAATGCTTAAAAGAAGAAGTACAAGAAAATTCAGTGATGAACCTGTTACAAAACAGGAAATAGATAAAATCTTACAGGCAGCACTTCTAGCTCCAACAAGTATGAATAGAAAACCATGTAATTTCATGGTTGTTGAAAGAAAAGAAATTTTAAAAGAATTATCCAAATCTAAAGATCATGGTGCTGATTTGATTGATGGGGCGGATAAAGCCATAGTTGTTATTGCAAATAGTATGGTTGCCGACACCTGGATTGAAGATTCATCAATCGCCCTTAGTCATATGCATTTAATGGCAACTGACTTGGGTTTAGGAAGTTGCTGGGTTCAAATACATCTTAGAAGTAAGAATGGTGAAGACTCCGAAAAGGTTGTGAGAAACATTTTAAAAATAGATAATTATTATAGAATTGTCGGAATCCTTGCTCTTGGCCATTCCAAGGATATTCCAAAACCTCGTAGTTTAGAAGAATTAGATAAAACTAAGATACATTTCCTAGTTTAGTTACTTTTCACCCTTGACAAGTTACAAAATATTTATTAGGTATTTCGGATTGATATTCATAATAGAGGTTATTTAAATGCATGTTAAAGATTTATTGGATTTGTTAGATATTAGAGTTAAATTACCGCAGCACTGGTATTCAACAGATATTAGTAATGATTTTGAAAATGGATGTTTACTTCAAAATGACGATTTAATTAAAATCGAAACTATTAGTGGAGATAATGTTAAATTCATTGTTATTGATGTGGATGATGGTATGAGTGTTGTTACTAAATTTCCGGATGGTAAAGTTATTGGTGTGAAATATTTGGAAAATAAGGATGATTTTGAATATATTGGCAATCCTTCTGAATTATACTATTAACTACAATATATTTAAATATTTATAAAGTATAATTTAAATTAAAGAATTCATGGAGGAAAAAATTATGGTTGATAAAAAAGCACCTGCCGATGGTTGGCCAGTAATCAGTGGAGACTATATAGTAGGAGACCCAGAAAGTCCCGTTGCAGTAACCACACTGGCTTCTCACATAGAAACAGAACTAACTGGTGCAGCAATCGCAGGGCCATGCAAAACAGAAAATTTAGGGATAGAAAAAGTAGTTGCCAATATAATCTCCAATCCAAATATCCGATTTTTAATTTTAGCAGGAGCAGAAGTACAAGGCCACATAACCGGCCAAAGCTTCAAAGCACTACATGAAAGTGGTGCAGATCCAGATAAAAAGAAAATCATCGGAGCAACAGGAGCCATACCATTTGTTGAAAACGTTCCACTAGAAGGTGTTGAAAGATTCCAACAACAACTAGAAATAGTTGACTTAATAGACACAGAAGACATCGGAACAATACAATCAAAAATCAATGAATGTATAGAAAAAGACCCTGGGGCTGTTGAAGAAGATCCGATAGTCATGGAAGTTGATGAGGAAAATGAAAAATTAGTAATTGTTAAAAAAAATAAACAAGAAAGCTGAATATTAAATTACAGCTTTCTTAAAATAAACCGCTTTCTTCTAAACGCTCTTCAAAGTAATGTGAAGCATTATCCGCTTTTTCTTTTATAATAACTGCAAGAATAATAGTTGCAAGACCAATGCCTATCAAAACCAATAATGATGGAATATAATTGCTCCAGAATATTCCCAGTAATGATTCTCTAATCATTGTAATTGCATACGTCATCGGCATAAATGGATATAATCCTTTGAAAAGTATACCCATAATTTCAATCGGATAAATACCTCCAGTACCCGATATCTGAAGTACTAACAGAATCACACCAATACCTTTTCCAACCTGACCTAATGCAGATATTAATGAATATATTAATACCATAAAAATCACCGATACAAGTGTTGCGGAAAATATAAACATTAATGGATTATCTATATCAATTCCAAGAATAAATGCTCCTGAAATTGTCACCATAGCTTGTAAAATGGCCATTATTACAAATAATAATAATTTACCAAAATACATTTCTAATGGAGAGTATTTTGTTTTAGTACTTGTTCCAGGTTTAATCATTACACAGGTAATTACAGCTCCAACCCACATGGATAAAACAATATAGAATGGAGCAACACTTGATCCATAATTGGATGTTGGATATAATTCTTCACGTTCCAATTTAGTTGGTGAGTAAATGTATTTTCCAAGTTGTGTTTCATTAATTCCTGTCACATCGGATAATGATGTTGATGCTCCTGAAAGAGCACTTGCTGCTGAAAACAATGCCTGTGCTGCTGAACTGGATAATAATTGGGAACCTGCTGCTAAGCTTAATGCTCCTTTCGCAAGTTTATCTGAACCTCCAACAACGTCATTTGCTCCACTTGCAACATCTCCGGCTCCATTTGCAAGTTTTGATGATCCGCTTGCAAGTTTAACTGAACCTTGTGCTAAACTACTGGATCCGCCAGCAAGTTGCGAACTTGCTTCTGCAAGACTAAGTGATCCGTTAACAACTGTTTGTATTGGGCCGGGTAGTAGTGAAGGATCTACTGAAGATTCTAAATCTTTAGCTCCTTGTTGAACTTTACTTGAACCGGTTTCAATATCTTTCGCAGAATTAGATACTTTTTTTGCACCTTTGTTAATTTTACCGGTGCTTGATTTTACTTTATCTGCTCCGTTTGTAACTTTTTTACCTCCATGGTCCAAATCTTTAGCTCCAGAAGATACTGCATCAGCTCCTGATGAAACTTGGTTTGCTCCATCTGAAAGTTGTGATGCTCCACTTGATAATTGTGATGCTCCTGAGGATAAACCGCTTTGTAATTCACCTAATTTTCCATAAGCTGCAACATTAATAAATGCAACGATTTTAGCATTCATAGTTTTGTAAACTGCATTTGCTGCATTATCTGTTAATTTACTTGCAACTGGATTTGATTTAATATTGACGATGTATTCTATTTTAGCGGATTTAGGATGATCTGATGATATTGAAACAACATCTTTACTCAAATCTTTTGGCAGTATCATTCCTGCATAATATTTGCCCGAATGAACTCCGTCTCGCAGTTCCTCTTCTGTTACGAAAACCCATTTAAACTTATCATTGTCTTTTAGTTCGCTTACTAGTTCATTACCCACATTTATTTTCTCATCATGAAATGAAGCTCCTTTATCTAGGTTTGCTATTGCAAATTCAACTGAATTTGTATTTTCATATGGGTCCCAGCATGCTTGGATATTTAAAAGAGCGTAAAGGGAAGGTAAGATTATTATAGCAACTAATATTAATACTACGATGGGATTTGAAAATGATGCTTTAAAATCTTTTTTCATTATTTCTATAATGTTATTAATGTCTCTTCCACTCATTTTATATCACTTTTTTTTTAATTCCTTTTTAGAATTTGAGCTATTTGGAAGTTATTATGATTTTTTTGAGGGGTTTTTCAGTAGTTTTTTTGTTATATCTATTTTAATTGAATTTTTATAAAATAGACTAATTTTGTTTTATTTCTATTTTTTCATGTTTTAGTACTGTTTTTTTCCCTTTTTTTTAATATGG
>SUTL01000107.1 GCA_015062925.1 Methanobrevibacter thaueri | reverse complement strand
AATAAAACACAATAAAATTAATTAAAAAAGACAGTACACCCAATAGTGCAATTCATCCACAACTTGCAGAAGTTGTGGTATTCTTGCATTTTAAAGATAAAATTTATATAATTTCTAAATTAAACCTATATCATAATTTAGATTAAAAGGTTTAATAAAAATGTTTCAAATTAAAGCAAAAGATGGAAAAGGACGTGTAGGTGTTTTAAAAACCAAACACGGAGATGTGAAAACTCCCGCATTAATGCCAGTAATTCATCCGCGTAAACAAGCATTGGATGTTGCTAAATATGGTGCGGAAATAGTAATTACTAATGCATATTTAATTTACAAAGACAATAAACTAAAACAAAAAGCAATAGATGAAGGATTACATAAATTAATCAACTTCAACGGCCCTATAATGACAGATTCAGGTTCATTCCAGTTATCTGTTTATGGGGATGTTGAAATAACAAACAAAGAAGTCATCGAATTTCAGGAATTAATCAAAACAGACATTGGAACCAGTTTAGATATTCCAACCGCACCTTTTGTAGAACGTGAAAAAGCAGAAAAAGACCTGGAAATAACTCTTCAAAGAGCACGTGAAGCAGTTAACTATAAAAAAGAACAAAACATGGAAATGCTACTAAACTCTGTTGTTCAAGGATCCACTTTCCTAGACCTAAGACGTGAATGTGCAAAAGAACTATCCAGTTTAGATGCTGATTTATATCCAATAGGGGCAGTTGTACCATTAATGGAATCATATCACTACAAAGACTTAGTGGATGTAGTTATGAATACAATGAAAGAACTCTCAGACACCCGTCCACGCCATCTGATGGGAGCTGGACATCCAATGATTTTCGCATTATGCGTTGCCATGGGATGTGACCTTTTTGATTCAGCAGCTTACATTCTATATGCTGAAGACGACCGTTTACTATCCACCAGAGGAACATTCAAATTAGAAAATCTCCAAGAAATGCCATGCTCATGTGAAATATGTACCAAATACACACCAGACGACTTAAGAGCAATGCCAAAAGAAAAAAGAAGAGATCTAATAGCACAACACAACCTCCATGTTTCATTTGCTGAATTAAGATTAATAAGACAAGCAATATATGATGGAAATCTAATGGAACTAGTGGAAGAAAGGTGCAGAGCTCACCCGGCACTACTGGAAGCTCAAAGACAACTTGCAAACTACACCATGGACTTGGAAAAATACGAACCAAGAAGTAAAAAATCAGCATTCTTCTACACCGGAGCAGAATCATTATCCAGATGTGAAATACAAAGACACATGCAAAAACTACGTGAAATGCCTAAAAAAACAAATCTAATAATACTGCCTCCAACAAGAAAACCATACTCAAAATTCACATCAGGAAAACTCGGAGAATTCTACACCTACGGATCAAACAATGAAATAAACATAGAAGATTCTGATTTCATGGTTTTAGATATTCCATTCGGATTAATACCATTGGAAATAGATGAAGTATACCCATTAAGTCAAAATGACGCTCCAAAAACATATGATGTTGACAGCATAGAATTCCTTGAAGACTATTTATATGAATTCAGTGAATATTACGATGAAATCCTAATCCACTCAAGAATTGTGAAAAAATTAGAACTAGAAAACTGCAATAAATACGACTTTGAAATAAGATATAAAAAAGATGATGTTAAAAAAATAAAAGCAATCGCAGATTATCAATTTGGCAATGGAGCAGGTGAAGCATTATTCACAGGAAATATAAACATTGAAAAAAGTAAAAAAACAGGTAAAATCAGACATGTTTATGATGGAAAAACCTTAATTGTTAATATGAGAGCATCAGATTCATACTTAATCCTATCCAAAGAAGGTGCAAAAAGACTTCATAAAGCCTTCAACTACCCAAAAAATAGAGTTGTAGTAAATGAAGACTCAGAACCATTTGCACTTGATGGAAAAAGTGTATTCTGTAAATTTGTAGTGGAATGTGATGAAAACATACGATCCAATGATGAAGTGCTAATTGTAAACAAACAAGATAAATTACTTGCTTATGGAAAATCATTACTCGGAGCATGTGAAATAAAACAATTCAATACAGGACAAGCAATAAAAACACGTAAAGGAATGAAAAAGTGATTATGATGAACAATAAAGATAAAGTAAATACAGGACACAATATTGAAGATAAAGAATTAATTAAAAATGCACGAAAACCAGTAGGGGAATTAGGACATCAAATCCTCGACCGTATGAATAAATCCCATGAATCAATGGCTCAATGGGGTGTAACTCATTTCACAATCAAAAATGATTCAAAAATCTTAGATATTGGTTGTGGAGGAGGGAAAAATCTTGAAAGATTTGCTTTACAAATATCAGATGAAGGAAAAGTTGTTGGAATAGATTATTCACAGGTAAGTGTTGAAAAATCAATAGCTCTTAACAAAAATAATGTTGATAAAGGAATAGTTGATGTTTTACAGGCATCTGTTTCAGACATGCCATTTTCAGATGAAACCTTTGATATTGTAACTGGTTTTGAAACAATATACTTCTGGCCAGATTTTATCAATGATTTAAAAGAAGTTAATAGGGTTCTTAAAAAAGGAGGGTTAGTATTTTTCTGTAATGAAGCTGTTTACCGGGAAGGCGAAATGGATAAATATGATGATTTGGTTGAATTACTGGATATGAAAATCTATTCTGAGGATGTTTTAAAGGAATCACTTGTTAAAGCAGGTTTTAAAGATTTCAAAGCATATATTAATGAGAAAAATGATTGGATTTGTGTTACTGCAATAAAAATCTAATTTCTTCAATTTTCCTATTTAAACGAAACATTTATATATTATTAAAACATAAGTTTATTTGTTGTTAGTTTTAATGCGGTGTTAGTCCAGCCTGGTTAAGACTCTAGCCTGCCACGTTAGAGACCCGGGTTCAAATCCCGGACGCCGCATCTTTTTACATAAGCAGTTGTGGTATAGTCTGGTTATTACTTGGGCCTTCCAAGCCTACAACCCGGGTTCGAATCCCGGCAACTGCATCTTAACTTAAACTATTTTTTTAAAAATTCTTTTTTTGTTTAAAAAATACTTATTTTTTAGTTACTTTTATATAATAATAAGAATATAATATTAATAATTAAATTAATTTTTAATTCAGATTAAGCTTATAATTTAAGGTGATTTAATGGTAGGAATAGTAGGATATGGGGCACATGTGCCATCATATAGAATAAAAGTAGAAGAAATAGCTAAAGTATGGGGAGATGACCCTGTAGCTTTATCCAATGGATTAGTAGTAAATGAAAAATCCGTACCTTCTGCTGATGAAGATACTGCAACTATTGCAGTTACCGCAGCAAGATATGCTCTTAAAAGAGCTCAAATTGATCCAAGTAAAATTGGAGCTGTTTATGTGGGTTCAGAATCACACCCATATGCAGTTAAACCAACAGCTTCAATTGTAGCAGAAGCAGTTTGTGCAACACCAAAATTAACTGCAGCAGATTTAGAATTCGCATGTAAAGCAGGAACAGCAGGAATTCAAATGTCAATGGGTCTTGTTAAATCAGGCATGGTAGAATATGCACTAGCTATTGGAGCAGATACCTCACAAGGAGCACCGGGTGATGCTTTAGAATACACTGCATCTGCAGGAGGAGCAGCATATATAATCGGTGAAAAAAACACAATAGCTGATATTACACACACATGCAGTTTCACAACAGACACTCCTGATTTTTACAGAAGAGAAGGACAAGATTACCCGTCACACGGAGGACGTTTCACAGGAGAACCAGCTTACTTTAAACATGTTTTAAGCACAGCTAACATGTTATTTGAAGAAACAGATTCCAAACCTGAAGACTATGATTATGCATGTTTCCACCAACCAAATGGTAAATTCTACTTAAGAGCAGGTAAAAAACTAGGATTCACAAATGATCAAATCAAACAAGGATTATTAACTCCAAATATTGGTAACACTTACTCCGGTGCAGTGCCATTAGCATTATCCAATATTTTAGATGTAGCAAAACCAGGAGATAAAATATTTGTAATCTCATATGGTTCAGGTGCTGGAAGTGATGGTTTCACAATAACAGTTAAAGATGAAATAGAACAAAGAAGAGAATTAGCTCCAAAAACACAAGAAATCATAGATCAAAAAACCTATGTTGATTATGCTGTTTATGCTAAATTCAAAGGTAAAATTAAAATGTAAAAAAGAAAGGGGGCTTTAATTATGAGAGATGTTGCGATTATAGGAGTTTCACAAACAAAATTTGGTGAATTATGGGATTCATCATTCAGAGATTTAATTGCTGAAGCAGGTATAAAAGCTTTAGTAGATGCAAGTGTTGAGGGAGATGAAATTGAAGCAATGTATGTTGGAAATATGTCTTCAGGATTATTTGTTGAACAAGAACATATTGCAGCACTTATTTCCGATCATGTAGGTCTTAATCCAATTCCAACCACAAGAGTTGAAGCAGCTTGTGCATCCGGAGGGCTTGCTTTAAGACAAGGAATAATGGCTGTTGCATCAGGTTTTCATGATGTTGTAATTTCAGCGGGTGTTGAAAAAATGACTGATGTTGTTGATGCTACACCAGCTATTGCTACTGCATCAGATCAAGAATGGGAAGCTCAACAAGGAGCTACTTTCCCATCATTATATGCAATGATTGCAAAAAGACACATGCATGAATTCGGAACAACACGAGAACAATTAGCAGAATTTTCTGTAATAAATCATAAAAATGCATCAAAAAATCCAAATGCACAATTCCCATTTGAAGTGAGTGTTGATAAAGTAATTAACTCTACAATGGTTGCAGATCCATTAACATTACTTGATTGTTCACCTGTAAGTGATGGTGCAGCTGCAATTGTTATGGTTCCTGCAGAAATGGCTAAGAAATATACTGACACTCCAATTTATGTAAAAGCTTCTACACAAGCTTCTGGAACATTAACATTACATGATAGAAAAGATTTAACTACCATTGAATCTACAAAAGTTGCTTCTAGAAAAGCTTATGAAATGGCTGGTGTTACACAAAAGGATATTGATGTAACTGAAGTGCATGATTGTTTTTCCATTAATGGTCTTTTAGCTGTTGAAGATCTTGGTTTTGCTAAAAAAGGTGAAGGTGGAAAAGCTATTGAGGAAGGTCAAACACAAATTGATGGGGATTTCCCTATTAATTCTTCCGGAGGTCTTAAAGCACGTGGACATCCATTAGGTGCTACTGGTATTGCTCAAGCAGCTGAAATCGTATGGCAACTTAGAGGAGAAGCAGGTAAACGCCAAGTAGATGGTGCAGAAATCGGTATGACTCATAATATTGGAGGTACTGGTGGTACTGCAGCAGTACATATATTTGGAAGAGATTTATAATCTCTTTTATAATTTTTTTATATTTAAATTTCAATAACTTAAAATACTTTGTTTGATAAAGTATATTTTATAGGGCCTATTTTTCTTTTCTAGAAGTTGGTACTTTGACTAGGTTTTTTTTAATATCATGATTATTTATATTTGTTCGTTTAAATAAGGCCCTATTTTTTTTTTAAAAAAATTTTAAGTTTTAATAATTCGTTAAATTGAAGTAAATGAAGTAACTATTTTTAGAAAGTTTCAAAATAAGAATAATTTGGTTGAAATTACTAAAGAGTATTATCTTGAAATTCTTATTATTGAACCACCCCATCCTATAGAGGATGGGGATTCCTGAATTATTTTCACTTAATAATGGTTAATTTAAGTATTTTATCAGGCTATCTCCGTTGAACCAGCGGTTTAGAATATTAATTGCTGCGTT
>SUTL01000106.1 GCA_015062925.1 Methanobrevibacter thaueri | reverse complement strand
TCGTGGGAAAGTACCAGCCCGTGAAGTAAGAATCCTAGACCTCTTACAGGTCGAGGTAGTTCAAAAGATTAAAAACTACTTGGATTATGTGGTTATGAAAAACCATCCCATATAAAGCATCATAAAAGTAATGGTTTGGATGTGGATGATGCGCATTAAGATGAAATTTGTTTAACTGCAATGCCGGATAATATTGATATTTCCGAACTGTTACTACTCACAAAGGAGTAATTGAAGGTACTTTAATTAAGGGTATTTGTCATCAGTTGGCTTAGAATTTGAAGAAAATGAGGGCAGGGAGAAAAATATGCTGAAGAAAATAACCCACAACAGAATAATCCTGAAGATGCTGATTCTAAAATTTAATCAGTCCCCCTGATGAAATATGGACTGAAAAAGAGCAGGGTCTTGTTGATGCGATTACTGAATCAATTAAACCTGAATCGCTAAAGGCATTCACTCTGAGTTTTGAATAATTCAAAACAGATTACACATTACAAACTAATTTAAAAAATAAAATTAAAGTTAATATTCACATATTAACTTTTTAGTTCAACTCATTAATACTTGTTCCTCTGGTTTCAGGAAATGTCCAAATCCAGATACCTACAAGCAAAGCAAATATGGCAGCAATAGCGATTCCATAACTCAAGTCGAAATATGTGGCAACCAGTGTTATTATTACTGGAGTGATGAACTGCACGCCCCGTGCAAGGTTGAATACTGTTCCAACTGCAGTGTTCCTGATTTTTGTCGGAAAGAGTTCTGAAAACAGTGCACCGAAACCTCCAAAAAATCCGGTTCCAAAACCTGTCAAGAACATAAATACAAAAATCAAATCAGGAACTGAAACAATCTGATTCCAGCAAAGGGTTATCATGGATATGCTTAAAGCCATGATAAAACTGTAAATTGTGAATGCAGGACGTCTTCCAAGTTTTTCCGCCACAAAACCAAAAGAGACATAACCAGCAAAATCCCCGCATTGAATCAATACAATTCCAAATGTAGTGCCTATTAATGCCAGGCCTCTTTCATCAGAAAGATAAGTTGGAAGCCAGGAATATGTAAACCAGTATGCAGACATGCCCAGTATACATAATATTAATGAGATTAGGAATATTTTCCTATGTTCCTTTGAAACAAGTTCCTTGAATTCATGGAAAATATTTTTATTCACGTACTTGTCCCTGTTTTCAAGCCAAACATCGGACTCCTTAAGGTATTTTCTCACGAAAATCACCATGAGTGCAGGTATGATTGATAGAAGAAATGTTGCCCTCCAACCGATAACGGGAGTTACAATTCCTCCAACCAATGAGGCTAGAATAACGCCAACCGGCGCCCCTGACTGCATGAACGCTCCAAATCTTGCTCTTAAATGATCAGGAAATGTTTCGTTGATGTAAATTTGGCCTGTTGCCCATTCTCCACCAACACCTAATCCGGTAATGAATCTGAATAGTACAAGGGAATGGAAAGACCATGTAAATGCACACAATAACGTTCCTATTGAATAAATAATGATTGTCCATTGGAGTACTCTTTTACGACCGTATTTATCTCCTAAAGCACCGAAAATAATTCCACCTACTCCGGTAGCAAATAAGGATATGCCCAAACATATGGAAAGCATTTCCGCTGAAAAATGCAGGCTGGACTGGAGATGTGAAATTAAAAAGGTGAATAGAACCAGATCATAGAAATCAAAAACCCACCCTGCCCAGCTCAAGGCGAAGATTCTGTAATGATTTTTATCAAGTTTTTCGTTTTCATTCATTAACATAAGTTTAAAAACCCTCTTTTTTTAATTTTAAAAATCAATTAAGTTTAACAGATCGGTGTTTTATGATAATTTAAAATAAATATCTTTCAAAATGCCATCTGATTTTATGATTCTTCAGTTTTAACATTTGTTTTTTATATTTTAAAAAGTTATATGAAAATCATTTTTACTTTTTAAATTGATATATTTTTTCCTGTATTTAATATGATTTTATTCAAATATGAATTTCATAGACATCTTTTCATCATGTTCAACCGGCATCCCCACATCCAGCTATTTTTTTTGTTCGGTTTTTGATTGCACTTGAAACTTTTTCACATGAATCATTGCTCTTATTATACCAAACCTTCCGATATAATCGATTTTTAATCATAAAAAATACTTAAATAGATAATACGAATTTATAAATGCAATAAGCATAATAAATTACTCGGTGGTCAAGAATGAAAATTAATGAAAATGGTTTTAATATATGGGATATCGTTAAATTTACCTTTATTGGATTAATCTGTTCATTGCTTTTAGGCTTTTTGCTTTATTACTCCACCCAGTTCACAATATACCAATACAGTCTTATGGTAAGCACGGGTTTAACTGTTCTTGCATTTCCAGCAGCAGTAATGATTTCTGTTATCTTACTATCTGCCTACATGAGAGCTAAAAATGATGCATTGGTTATGGGATTGCTTGTTGGAGTGCTGACCGGTTTGTTGCAATCTGGAGTTATCACTATTTTCATGGGTAAGTTGAAGAGTGGCTGGTTTGATGATTATATTGGAAACCAGATATTTCTATTGATAATTTTGGGAATAATTGCAGCTTATCTTGGCTATGCATATTTAAAACCAAAAATTCATCAACATAATATAGAAAAATTAATGAGATAATAGTGCAATCCGGCCAAGGCATTAAAATTCCGAGGCATTCTTGCACTTCATAAACTAACAGTTTTTTTCAAGGGTCATGTCTTCTAATGTATTGAATAATACAATCTAAAACATTCGTTTCAAACCAAAATACTTAGATAAAGCAATACAACACACAATAAACCGTGATATCCCAAGTACAAATAATTTAATTGAAGGATTTTAGAAAACAACACTACTGGGTAAAATTAAAAAGATATTTAAAACCTACAGAAGTCTACTAATCAGAATAACACTTAACAACATCAGGTGGTTAAAACTATGTGTAATCATCAACAAAAAACAGGCATCTGTACCCAATAGGACACAGCCTAACGATTACGAAAAAATAATAGTCCTATAAACTGATATTAATATAACTACTATTTAATAGCTATTTTTTTATAAAATTAAAAATATTTGAATAACTGCATTAATACTAATTCTCCAAATATACATACACAATCTATAAATAACTTTTTTAACTTAAATTTGTTTAAGAAGACAAATTTGAGAATGATGTAATATGGCCAATTTTTGCACCAACTGTGGAACTAAATTAAGAAAAGAGGATAATTTTTGCTACAATTGCGGAATTAAAATAGAGAAAAAGGATAATTTTTGCACCAACTGTGGAACTAAATTAAGAAAAGAGGATAATTTTTGCTACAATTGCGGAATTAAAATAGAGAAAAAGGATAATTTTTGCACTAATTTGGAACAGAAACCTTTATTAAAATCCGTTAACGAAATCATAGAAAAAAAGACAGAGAGAATATCCAAAGAAAAAGAAGAAAAGAAAAAATTAATTGATGAAATATTCGAATCAGAAGAAATCAAATCAAAAATAAGAAAAGACAAGATTAATCAAATAAATGTAATTTACATTAAAGATTGTTTAAAAAATAAGTTAATCAATAATAAAGAAAATATGAGTGAGGAAGAAATTAAAGACTTCATAAATACAGAATTAGAAAAAGCAAAAATAGAACAAAGAAAAGATAGAATCGCAAAAGAAAAAGCAATTACTAGTAAAATAGAAAAGATTGAAACAGTTTATGGAAACTATTGTGACTTTAATTGCAGACATTGCTACGAAGAGTTTTTGGATAGTAGCGGGGGAATTGTTGGAGATTTTGACAGTGAAGGATATGTCGAATATTACTGTCAGTTAGGACATTCTGTATCATTTGGAAGTTTTTGTGAAGATTATGGTTCTGAATAATACTGTCTAAAACATTCGTTTCAAACGAGATACAAGAGAGATACTTACCTGCTAAAAGAACAAATGAATATACTTTAAAATGTAGGAATTGTAATTATAGTAAATCCTCATTCGCACATTTTTAGTAAATAACATCCTTACCATCAGGCAAAGCCATCTTAACATCCGGTTGATACAAAGGATTTTCTTCAATAACTTCACTTAACAATTCGCCTTTTTTATCGAATAGTTGGATTCGCCTGTATCTTCCAGTAATCCTGCCCCTCCAGCCCCATGGTCCAGTTTCATCAATGCCAAATTCCATTTGGATGGCCATTCCATTAGGTAACTCAATAAGATCAAGTTCATCATCACCAACAATTGTTAACATGTTTAATCCTCACTTATCACATATTATTATTCTTCAATGAGAAAATCTTTAAATTCAGAATTGTCTTTAATCCATATACGTAACTCATCCACTTTTTCGTCAGGTGTATAACTTTTTTTTCTAGCTTTACTTATTTTCCAAGCTAACTCTGAAGCAAGCCCCTCACCATCATCTAACAATCCTTTTTGATCAAGAAACATAGTATGATTATAATGACTGGTTCCTAATGCATAAATTATCATTGGGAGGTATCCAGGATATTTTTCTAATTCTTTACTTTTAGCTTTGATTGCAGCAAAATTAATCTTATCATATGCCTTGAATTTATCATCATCAATTTCCAAATTAATCACTTTTATATCAATAAAATTGTTGCCTCATGAGTATAATGATCCACTTCAAGAACTTGGAATTTTTGATTTTTAGGAAGTAAAGTTCTGAATAATACTGCCTAAAACATTCGTTTCAAACCCAAAAAAGGATTTATTGAATATTGATAATGATGGTCAAACCCATAAAGTTAGAGTTAAATGTAAAGAGTCATCAATTGTAGATTTTGGGGATGAAAAAGACATTGGTAAAAAGTTAGCGGCTGAAGAATGTTATGAATATCAAATATTAGATAATGCAGGTAATCTTAAAGTAACTATTTATAAATCTAAAAGCCATAATCAATTCTCAATGTCACAATTAATGGGGGTGTATGATAATTTAAATAAAGTATTGGTAAAAGATTGTAATGAAATTATTTTAAGTAATCATGTTTTGAATGATAGTGGTGGATTTGTATTAGAATCAAATCCTCATAGGGTTCATATTATGGGTATAACTAGTGAACCTCATATGGAATCAGTTTTAATTCATGAAATGGCACATTCATTTGATATGTCTAATAATATATCTGGTTCCAACGATTATAAGGAATTAGCTCTAAAGCATCCTAGTAAGTTAAACCCTTATAATGAAAATCATGAAAAATTTTTTGTTGAAGATTTTGCTTATTCGATAGAAGATTTATACAGTGATTTTTTACCGCACGTTGATAAAACAATATATTTATATAAATTGTTAGGTATAATTTTAATATAGTGAGATGATTATATGTTATTAATTCCTGGTCTTGAAAGAGTTGAATGGTTCCCATTTCCAAATAATTGGAAAATAATTACAGATTATATTTTTAGTGAATCTGGAGTTATTGATTCAAATTGTAATTTAGGTAATAGAGCATCAGGAAATCTTAGAAGATCTAAACTATCCCATGATGGAATTTTAATAAGTGAATCTAAAGGGGTTCTTATATAATATTTTATTTTTACAGAGTATATTTATAGGTCACAATACCTCAGTAGGGTATGTGGCCTTTTTTAATAAACGATTTTTGAGAAGAGAAGTTATGAATGTGTTAGCGTTAGCTGTTATGAATAATACTGCCTAAAACATTCGTTTCAAACTACATTACTGCTAACAAAAGACTTCCAGCTATTGTATATAGGATGTCCAAACTTCCTGACTACAAAGACACCACAATGAATTTCTTTATCAAAACCTTCAATTATAAAGGCAATACCATTGATGAGG
>SUTL01000007.1 GCA_015062925.1 Methanobrevibacter thaueri | reverse complement strand
TTAACACCAACAGCACCAGTGAAAGACACATTAACAAAACCAGTACCATTATACTCAAATACAATATTATCAACCATTAAAGTAGAATCCACCCTATTAACAGTAATATTAACCTCCCTAGATACAGGATTATGATCATAATCAGCTATTGTTGTAACTGTTAAAGTGTGATTACCTGCATTTAAATTAGAAATAGGAATAGTGTAATTATTAACAACACTAATATTAATATTATCAATTTTTGCACTAATACCTGTAGCCCCATTAGTTGTAACAGTGACATTAAGGGTTTCATTATAATTTAAAGTAATGTTATTGATTGATATTGTTGAGTTAGATTTAGTGAGAGTGATTGTTGCATTGTTGGTACTTATATTTAATTTATCATAGGATGCATTGATTTTATACACTTTGAAATCTTCAAAAGTATGTACTGCCCACCAGGTTCCGTTAGTACAATAATTTGCATTGATTACACTACCATCAGATAGGATAAATGATAATTTACCTTGTATAATATTATTAAGTATATTGGATTTTGCAGTGATGTTTACTGTTCTGTTGTTAGATGCAATTGAAGATACATATGCATACAATCCTATGTTTTTTGAAATTATTTTTTCAGCACCATTGTAATATGAATCGTTATTATGGCGAACAATAATTAAATAATTATCTCCAACATCCATATTTAAAACAATTGTACCATTTTCATCGGTTATTAAAACCTCATTTTTAACAATTACATCATCAATGCAAATGATAACAGTGATATTTTGACCAGATGCATTATTTGATCTGATTGGAATTGAAATGTCAGTGTTTGTAATACCATTTACACCCCAATAAGTTACATTATTAAAAGTGATATTATCCGGAGCATAAATTGCATTTATAAAATTATTCTGACCTTTAAAGTTGATTGTAAGGTTATTTTCATTTTTAACTGCATCTAAATCTTTAACATTAGCCCTATTATTTAAAAAACATGAATGATTAATATTTTTAGTATATGAGCTTTCTAAGATGAAAATTGCAGAGCCCTTATCAGCATTATTTCGAGTGAAAGTGGAATTTGTTACAATGAAATTTTTTTTAAAGTAAAGTGCCCCACCATTTCCAGTTGCAGTATTATCCGTGAAATTACAATTTGTCACATTACCCCCAACATCTAGGTAAATTGCACCACCACGATCAGCAGAGTTATTAGTGAAAGTACTATTATAAATATAAGATATATCCTTCAAGAAAATAGCACCACCTTCTTTATTCCAGCCAAAAAGATAATTATCTGTAAAACTACAATTAAAAATCATACTTTCCTCACATAAGTAAATAGCACCGGCAGACATATAAGCTGAGTTTTTCTTGAAATTACAGTTATAAATATTAATATTATAATATGCGTAAACAGCACCACCCATATTCTCAGCAGTGTTATTTATAAAAGTACAATCATGAACAGAATTAACATTATTTTTTAAATAAATAGCCCCACCACATGAAGAAAAGTCAGTTATACGATTATTCACAAAATTACAATTATAAAATTCACTGTAATCCCCACAAACACCAATAGCAGCACCACCATTCCAAGCAACATTATTTGTGAAATTACAATTATAAATCTTAATGTTATTATTATAAGCATATATTGCTGCACCATAATGGGCAACAGTATTATCTGAAAATGTACAATAAGAAACATTAGTATTTAAACCGTTAAGGTAAATAGCACCTCCACCTCTAAAACTCGCTAAAAATTCTGATCCATCATTAGTTTTGGCAGTGTTGTTGATAAAAGTACAGTTATTTGTTATATTACCAGATTCCCCATTCCAATAAATACCACCTCCACCTCTTTGAATAGTGTCGGCACCGATACAAAGAGCTTTATTGTTTATGATTCTGCAGTTATTCTTTAAAGTACCATTATTACCTTGCCAGTAAATAGCACCCGCATAAGTTTCTGCAATATTATTAAAAAAATCACAGTTATCTGATATGTAACCCAGATTACCTTTCCAATATACCGCACCACCAGTTTTTGCAGTATTATTATTAAAATAACAGTTTTCTTTTAAATTACCATCATTAGCAAACCAGAAAACAGCACCTCCAAGATCTGCATGATTATTAATGAAATTACATCCAATCATAGTTCCGTTTTTAGCTATTGACTGATTAGAGTGAGAATAGATTTCATATTCTGTGTCTCCCCAGTAAACCGCACCACCATTTTTAACTGCAGTGTTATTGGTGAAATTACAATTTATCAACTGTCCATTATCTCCTATCCAATAAACAGCAGAACCATGTCCTGAGTTACCATTGACAAAAGTAATGTTTTTAATTATTACATTGCTGGCATTGACATATAATATTCTTGCCAGTCCTTTGGAATCCAATTTATGACCTTGTCCGTCGAGGATTATATTTTGATTTATAATAATGCCTGTTGGTTCAAAATCGTCTTCTCGTTCATAGTCTTTTTTTAATTTTAATATTGAACCGTAATTGGCATTAATATTATTTTGCAATTCGGAGAATGTTCCAACTTCTCCTTCAGTTATTGTTTTTTCTTCATTTGATTGTTCTATTACCAGATTATTATTATTTTGAGATATATTAATTGTTGTACTGTCTTTACCAACTATTATTCTATCATCAGCATCATTTGCACTTACACTTGCATTTGCAATTGAAAATAGAAAAATAGCCAATATCAACATGATTATAATTTTCTTATATTCCATAATACTCCTTTCCATCATTTGAAATAATTTTTTTAAGAATTTTGTTTTATTTTAAACAAACAATTTCTAAATTGTTTTTATTATTTAAAATATTCAATTCTCATCATTGTTTATGTAAAATAATATTAATAAACATATACTGCTCAATGGTGAAAATAATATTTTCAAAATTAACTCGGATTATTTTAATCAAGAATATTATGTGAAAAATATATAATACTAAAAATATAAAATATAAACATATGAATCAACTTATCCAAATACCCATTATAATCATTATTTTTTCAGTTTTAGTTATTGTGGGAAAATTATTATATAAACAAATAACTTCAAATAAAAGCAGATTTTTAAATGCAAAAGAATATCTGCCGGAAGATGAAATAACCACATTAAGACAAGTTTATTATTTAGTTATGATGTTAATATTTTTCGTTTTCATTTTATATTCATTGATTTTTTATGAAAACGATTTGATGGGTCCTATGATTTTGGAAATTATATTGTTAACATATATTGCAGTAACCCTAGATTATAGTACTTGGAAAAACAGAATATTATATATTCTTTTAGTACCTTATGGAAGTTTAACCTTCCTTTTATTTGGACAGTCAATTATTGGAATTATGGATTTATTGCATATTATCGTATATGTATATTTAATTAAAATATACTTTTATAAATTTAAAGAATACACTGAAACAAATAGTTTAGGAATAACAATAATATTATTATTCATGATAATATTGCTCAGTTTTATCCTAACAACTATTGTTGAAGGTGTTGGACCATTAAATGCAATGGTTATGGTTTCCAATGCGTTTACAAGTAATGGATATGCAATTCTAGGTTCTACCAGTCTGGGTAAAATAAATAGTTTAATATTAGTATGGAGTGGATATATTCTTTCAGGCGCTGGAACAGCAACATTAACTGCATCAATTTTAACCAAACATTTCAACAAAAGATTTGATAAATTAGAAGCATTAATAGAAAATAATGAAAATGAAAAATAAAAATATTTAAAATAAACTTATAATCAGAATATTATTTAAGTGATAAAATATGAATATCCATAAAAACTATAATCAGAAAGAATTAACATTAAATATTCAAGGACGTGTTGATACTGTAACATCAAAAGACCTTGATAATGAAATTACACAAGAATCCGGTAATTTCAATTCATTAATAATGGATTTAAGTGACATGGAATATATTTCCAGTGCAGGACTTAGAGTTTTAATTTCAACACAGAAAAAAATGAATGCTGAAAATATCCCATTTGTCATTAAAAATGCAAATCCATCAGTTAGTGAAATATTCAGAATGTCTGGTTTTGATAAAATCTTAAAGATAGAATGAAATCAATAAAATTAAAACCTGAATTACCAGAATTACAACATTTAAATGAATTTATTTCAACAATGCTCAAAAAAGAAAATCTTCAGGTTAATTTAATTGTTGAAGAAATATTTGTTAATATTATTGATTATTCAAAAACTGAATTTGTACAGGTTAATGTGGAATATGATAATCAAATTTTAACAATGGAATTTATTGATAATGGAATAGAATTCAATCCACTCATTAAAAAAGATCCTGAAAAACCTCAAAATATTGATGAAGCAGAAATTGGAGGATTAGGGATTTTTTTAGCTAAAAAAATGTCGGATGAACAAGATTATCAATATATTAATAATGAAAATCATTTAAAAATTATAAAAAAAGTGGAATAATGAAAAATAAATTAAAAAATATACTGATTCCTTTTATTTTAATGTTAATTTTTAATTTAGGAACCTATTACTTAACCGATTCATCTAACTTTGGTGGAGGGTTAAATCCTCACATGGGAGTATTATTAATCGGAGGATTATTCTTCGGACCTTACGGAGCAGTTGGATCAGTTTTAGGTAATTTCTTATGTGATTCTATACGAGGATACCAACCAATTCTTACTGTAAGTTCTGCTCTGATTAGTTTTGCAGTATCTTATCTTGGATATAAATTATGGTATACTACATATATCAATAAAGGAGTTCTTACAAAACCTAAATTATTTAACACCCATAATGTAATCAAATATGCAGCGATAATTCTGATTTGCGGGTTTTTATATTCTCAGTTGCATGGTAGAATATTATATTTAGTTCATCCAGAATTAATTCCGATAGATTTCATTATGGAAACTAGATATTTCTTAAATTTCGTTAATGCTTCATTAATTTTTGGAATAATTGGAATGTGGATTTCCAGCAGAATAGATTTCATATATACTCCTGAAACTTCTAATAGGAAATTAAATGAAAAATTATATAAAATTTTAGGAATATTATTAATTGTAGTTTCCATTATCTGCATAATCATCAATAACAGTTCAATAATTTTAACTCGAGAGATTATTTTATCCGAACTTCTTATTATCTCTCCAATTTTAGTTATTTATTTAACTAAACCTATTACTTCAAAAATTATGTTAAGCAGTTTTAAAAGTATTCCTGAAGACATAATGAATATTTTCCAATTAACAACATTAATTCTTATCATTATAGGTTTCTTACTTTCATACGATCATATTTTCATAAAAGTTATTCAGGAAATTTTTCCACGAACACATGCGGAAATCATAATCACAATAATGCTATTAATTGATATAATATTACTTATATTCATTATCCCATCATTATCTGTTTTAAAATATGTTGAAATGAAAGTTATCAGTCCAATTATGGATTTTTCAAAAATTGAAGAATTTATTCATGAAAATGAAAAAATTGAATCTGATAGTATTGTTGATATTTATTCAAAATATATTAAAGATGAAACAGAAATTGGTACTTTAGCCCGTACCTATACGGATTTAATTAATTTTAATAATAATTATATTGCTAATATTCGTGAAATTGAAGGTGAAAAGGAACGTATTAAAGCGGAACTTGATATTGCAACTAAAATTCAGGCAGCTAATCTTCCAACAACCTCTATTGTTAATGATAATTTTATTGTTAATGGATATTCTCATCCTGCAAAAGAAGTTGGAGGGGACTTTTTTGATTATTATTTATTAGATGATGATAATTTAGCTATTGTGATTGGTGATGCTTCTGGTAAAGGAGTTCCCGCTGCAATACTTGCAATGATTTGTCAGGTTATTATTAAACAATTTTTTAAAACCACAAAAAAACCTTGTGAAATCCTATATAATCTTAATAATCAGTTATGTGAAAATAATCCAGAATCAATGTTTATCACATTATGGTTAGGAATTTATAATAAAACTACTGGTAAAATCATATATTCCAATGCAGGCCATAACCCTCCTTTAATAAAACAGAACGGTGTGTTCAAGTATTTGGATATTGATAGCGGTATTGTTTTAGGGATTATGGAGAATTTTGAATTTGAAAATTATGAAATTGATTTGTTTGATGATTTAATCATTTATACTGATGGAATTACTGATGCTAATAATAGTTATAATGATATGTATGGTGAAGATAGGCTTTTGAACTTTTTCAATGAGTTTAAAAGTAATGATGATCCTATTAAACCATTGTTGGATGATATTAGTAATTTTACTGATGGTTGTGAACAGTTCGATGATATGACTTTATTGTATTTGAAGAGAAAACAATGATTAAAGTAGCTTATTGTGATGTTAGTAGTTTAGATTTGGTTAATGTTTATAATTTATTACCTGAGAATCGTAAAATTAAAGTTGATAGTTTTAGATTTGATAAGGATAAAAAGCTTAGTGCTGGAGCTTATTTGTTGTTGGATAAGTTGTTATGTGAGGAAGGAATTACTAATCCAGTATTTGAATATGGAAAATATGGTAAAGCATATATATCAAACTATGAAAATATCTATTTTAACATGAGCCACTCAAATAAATTAGTTGCATGTGCAATATCTGACAGTGAAGTTGGAATTGATATTGAAATGTGCGACCCTACAATTGATTTAAACATAGCCAAACATTACTTCTACAATAGCGAATATGAAAACATCCAAAAATCAAAAAACCAACTAAACGAATTCTTCAAATACTGGGTATTAAAAGAAAGCTACATGAAATACACAGGAGAAGGATTCAATAAAAAACTAGACAGCTTTGAAATAATCATAAACAACGAAATAACCCTAAAAAACAACCCAGAAAATATAAAATTCAGCTTATTCGAAATTAAAAACTACAAACTAGCAATATCCTCAAAATACCCAGTGAAAAAAATAAAAAAATATGAAATAAATGATATATTTTAATCAATAACCAACGGCAAATCACCAATAACCTCCGCACCACCAGAAACACAAACAGTATCCTCCAAACGAACACCAAATTCATTTTCCAAATACACCCCAGGCTCCACAGTTATAACCATCCCTTTTTCAATCACAGTATCATCACGAACAGAAAACCCTGGAGTTTCATGAATATCCAAACCTAAACTATGGCCGGTTGAATGAATAAACCTATCCCCATAACCATAATCCGAAATAATATCTCTTGCAATTTTATCGACCTCACAACACTTAAGACCAGGTTTAATAGCTTTAATAGCCTTATCATGAGCTTCACGAACAATATCAAATATCTCATATTGTTTTTCCGTATAAACCATTGTTCTAGTATTATCAGAACAATAACCATTATAAATACAACCCCAATCAATTAAAATCGGATCAGATAATTTATTACCAGACGGCACCGCATGAGGAAGACTTGAATTAGCACCACTAGTGACAATAGTATCAAATGACTCCCTAAAAGCACCATTTTCAATCATAAATCTCACCAAATCAAAAGCAATCTCCTTTTCAGTGTTTTCATTATTCAAAATATCCAATTGAAGAAAAGATTTTTGAGCAATTTCAGTGGCTTTTGATATATTATAAATTTCCTCAGGAGTTTTAATCATCCTTTGTTTATTAATATAGGTTTTAGAAGTTATTTCAAAATCATCTTTTAATTTTTCATAATGATTAAATGGTAATGTTGGTTCAATTGCTAAATTTCTAATACCCTCTTTTTTAAAATCATCAATAATATTTTTAAATGATACAAATTCCTTAACTTCAATTGATGAATCACGATTAGCTAATTCCATATCCATTCCTGAAGCATAAATAACTGGATCATCTTTTATAAAACAAAAAGCAAAACTAGTTGGTTTGTAATTTGAAATATATTCTATATTTGTAAATTCTGTTAATAAATAAGCTTGTAAATCATCATTTTCCATGTCTTTTAATATGTTTTCAATATGTGTTTTCATAATATATACTATTTTAGAAAAAACTTTTATATATAAAATTAGATATTTTAACATTATGATTAAATTTACAAGCAGTGAAGTTAGAGATTTACTAATTGCATTTTTCGTTATTTCACTTTGTTTTGCACTAGCAAATGGTGGAAGAGATACAAATGTTGTACTTACCATCCTACCAATAATCATGGTTGGAGTGGGTGCAGGTTTCATATTACATGAACTTGGACATAAAATAGTGTCAATGAAATATGGATACTGGGCTGAATTTAAATTATGGCCTCAAGGATTAATATTTGCACTTATAACATCATTTTTCGGTTTTGTATTTGCAGCACCAGGTGCAGTTTACACATATGCAAACTTCATGACCGACGAAATAAACGGTAAAATATCAATAGCAGGACCAATAGTTAATATAATCCTCGCATTAATCTTTCTAGCAATATCCATAAGTATTTATCCATCTGCATTAACATCACAGAATGCTGCATTAATATTTAATATTTGTGCAGTTGGATATTCTGTTAATAGTTTTTTAGCAGTATTCAATTTACTACCAATAGGAAATCTAGACGGATCCAAAGTCCTAAATTGGAATTTTGGAATATGGGTGGTTACAATAGCAATTGCAGGAGTATTAACATATGCTTCAATGACAATAGGTGTTGAAAATATTGTTAGAATGATTATAGGAATGTAAAACATGACAGATTTAACCTATTTCAAAGGAACACATAGAGTAATTGCACCAGAAAAAACCATAGAAAATAATGAAAACAAACTGAAAAAAATTGGCGTTACACGTATTGCAGATATCACTGATCTGGATAGAATTGGCCTACCCGTATACACCGCTATCAGACCAACTGCTGAAGATGGGGCGATTAGTATTTATGCAGGTAAAGGAATTTCAAAAGACCATGCAAAAGCATCTGCAATAATGGAATCTTTTGAAAGATACTCTGCTGAAAAACAAGACAGCGATGAATGTATAGTTAAAAACATAGATGAAATTAATGAAAATTATATTCATCCAAAATCCCTAAATTTACCAAACGATTTTAGAAAAGAAAAATTAAACACTCTTGAATTAGAATGGAGTAAAGTATCCGACATAATTACAGGTAATGATTATTATATTCCATCCAATGCAATATTTCATCCATATAATTATCCGGTGAGCTTATTTAAATCAAATACCAATGGTCTTGCTTCAGGCAATATTCTCGAAGAAGCAATAATACATGGAATATTTGAAGTGATTGAACGTGACGCATGGAGTATTTTTGAATTAACCCATAAAAATTATTCTCAAATTGACAATGCAAATATTAAAAGTCCAATTATAAAAAACACACTTGATAAATTCCAATCCAAAGGTATTGAGATTAAATTAATGAATTTAACAGCAGATATTAATATTCCAACAATAGCTGCATCAGCTGATGATACAGTTACAAAAGACGCTGGACTTTTAACATTAGGTATGGGTACACACTTAAATCCTGAAGTTGCTGTTCTAAGAGCCTTAACAGAAGTTGCACAAAGTAGAGCAACACAAATTAATGGTGCACGTGAAGATACTGTTAGAGCAGATTTTGCTCGTGAAGCAGGTTATGAACGAATGAAAAGAATTAATAAATACTACTTTAAACAGGAAGATGAAAAAATCCCTCTTTCAAGTATTGAAAATAAATCCACAACATCAATTACAAAAGATTTGGAAATTGTTAAAGAAGAATTAAAAAGAAATGATATTGAACACATATTATATTATGATTTAACCCGAAGTGAAATTGATGTTAATGTTGTAAGAGTGATTATTCCTGAAATGGAAATTTATGCAATTGATCCAACACGAGCAGGATATAGATTTTTAAAAATATGATTAATATGATTAAAATAATAATTTACACTGGATTATCACTTTCTTTTGATGAAGCAAAAGAAATTTTAAACTCCACAGACAATATTGAAGTAATTTATAAAAGACCAATTAAAAGAGGAGATTTAGGTGAAGCTTTAAAAGAAACCCCAGATATTATTGGCATAATTGATGGTGTTTTCCATCAAAATTCTGCTGTTGGCCATAGAGAAATATTAAAAGTACTTGATAAAGGCATAAAAGTATATGGAGCTTCAAGTATGGGTGCATTAAGAGCATCTGAACTTGACAGTTTAGGGATGATTGGTGTTGGTTATTGTTATAAACAGTATGCAACAGGGAAAATAAATTCCGATGATGATGTTGCAGTTATGCTTGATAGTAAAACTTTAGAAGCCTTATCCACCCCATTAATCAGTATGAATTATGTTTTTGAAAATGCAGTGTCTGAAAACATAATAACACCAATTGAGAAAAATGAACTGATTAAAATTACAAAAACCACTTATTATCCTCAAAGAAATTATGCTAAAACATTAGCATTATCCAGTTTGAATAATGATAAAAAAGATGAACTTATTAATTTTATACGTGAAAGTGAAGATATTAAGAAAAAAGATGCAAAAGAATTACTTGAACATATTAAAAATGAAATTAATTAATTAATTTTAAAAAAAAAGTTTTAATCATGTGAATCTTCATTCATCTGCACGATATGAAGCATATTTTTCAAGAATAATATCTGGAGTTTCTATGCATTGATTAAAACTTGCTGAAAATTCATGGGTTTTAAAATCATCATCAATTTTACGAATTCCTTTTAATGAAATAACTTGTCCTTCTATTTTAAAACCAACATTATCCGCAGAAATTGAAGTAAGTGTGATTTCAAGTTCAGATGCTTTTTCAAGCATTGCATTTGCTTTAACATCATAACTTAAATTAAGTTCTTTATGAGGCATTAGTTCATTAATAGTTCTTTTGATAACTGAATCAAACAGTTCCAAAAATTTTAATGCAGGAGGCATATTATTAGCCCACCAATAAGTAAAAACAGAATTTAAAACGATTTTATGTTCTGAATAATCATCATATAATCTTGCACGAACAGAAACCGTATCTTCATCTGCTTTAATTACTAATACTGGACTAACCGCCATCTTATCCCAAAAAATATTATTCTACTAATGCTTTAATTAAATCACTTGCTCTTACAAGACCTACTAAATCCCCTTCAACACCAATTACAGGAATTTGTTCAATGTTTAAGGTTTTCATTTTTTTAGCACAATCTGAAACTTTGGTTTTTGAATTAGCAACTTCAACATTACCAACAGCAACATCAGCTACAACTTTATCAGTGAATTTTAAACTGTTTTTCTCAATGTATAATACAGAAGTACTGTCCCATGACCATTTATCTCCTTCTGTTCCTACAGTTGAACTGTGTTCACTTCTTTCAGAGATTATTTCTATTTCTGAAATGAAATCAGTTTCAGTTAAAATTCCTGATAATTTAGCTTCATCATTAAGTGCTAAAACGGATTTTAATCCAAATTGATTCATGGTTTCAAATGCAACATTTAATGGGGATTTTTCCCATGTTGTTGGTACAGTAGTGATCATATAATTTTCAACTGCATCATTTATTTCAATTTTAGTTAAAGCTTTTGACACTAAATCAAAAGAAGTAATGATTCCAACTAATTCCCCATCATCATTAACAACAGGAACTCTTCTAACATTATTTTCAATCATTACACGAGCTGCATCCACTACATCATCACCTGGAGCAACAGTAACTAAATCTCTACTCATTAACATTGCAATTTGTTCTTCATCAGGGTTATTAATTAAATCAGAACGAGTTACTAGCCCTACTAAAATATCAGTATCTTCTTTAACTACTGGAAGTACTGCTTTGTTTTCTTTTCTCATTAAGTCTAAAACTTTTTCCCGATTACCTGGAACGGAAACAGAAACTACATTTTTAGACATGGTTCTTTTAACTAACATAAAAAACACCTTATTTTATAAAATTAAATATAATTATTGTATTGAAATTAATGAACTACCAGTATTGCACATTTTGCTGAGTTTACAACTTTATCTGCAACACTACCCATGATAAATCTATCAAATCCAGATTTACCAGAACTACCCATTACAATTAAATCAACATCTTCTTCTTTTGCAACCTCCAATATAACTCTGGCAGGTGAGCCTTCTCTAATCACATGAGTAATTTTTATATTATCTTTATTTAGTTCATCGAATTCTTTAAGATTTTCTTCAGATCTTTCATTTAAAATTTGATTTAATTGATATATTTCATCATCTAATGGGAGACCATTAACAAAATTATTTTCTGTAACACTAAGCGCCACTATTTCAGCTCCACTTACTTTTGATAAAAACAAAGCATGTTTTTGAGCTTTTTTAGCGAATTCAGACCCATCAGTTGGAACTAATATTTTTTTATACATAAAATAACAACTCCCATTAACATAATATTTGATATCTATAATATCATATGTTAACTTTTTTGTTAATGGTATATAATATATTTTTCGTTTCCATGCGATTACATATATTTAGGTACGGATTTTTGGAAAAAGATTTTAAAATAATAAATTCCGCAGAACAACCCTCAAAAATCATGGATTTTTGAATAACATTATTAATATTGAATCCGCAAATATTAGTAGTTGCCATTTTAACTAAATCACAAGGATTAATATATGTATTATGATAAACTGACATGATTTTTAAAGTGAATTCTAATTCTTTAAACATATTAGGTGAATTAAGCATTATATTATCAGTTCCAAGCAAAGGATTCATATTCAAATCAAGTATTTTATTTAATGGGACAACACCAACATTTAGTGTTGCATTTGCTCTTGGACATACTACAATATTTTGATTTGATTTGGAAACTAAGTTTAAATCATTATTTTTAGGATTAGTAAGATGAACTAATTGGTTGAAATTATATTTAACTCCATTAGCAATTTCAGTTATATTATTTTCATTTAAAGATTCAATTTGATTATGTTCTGATTCAGCAACATGAATTGATGAGATTTTACCCTGTTCATTGCACATTTCAACAATTAAATTAGCAACTTCTGGAGTTATTTCACCAAAACCGCTTGGAGCAATACCCTCAGCAACATTTAAAAGTTTATTAATTGCTTTTTTAACTTTTTTCAAATCAGGGTCCTGACCATAGAAACTATCATCACGACCAAGGATAATTGGTTTAATTGGAATGTTTTTTGAAGCTTTTTTTAAAAGTTTAACTCCTTTAACCCCCCCTTCACGATAATCAATGAAATGTGTTGTCCCTGAATCAACCATGTCCCACATTGATTGAGTCATAGCATCAATTAACTCATCATCACTAGCATCATTTAATGCTTTATGTTTTATCCCTTTTGGAGGTTTAACCATTTCACTTAAACTAAGTGAATAACCTTCATCTTTAATAATGGAATCTCCAATATGAACATGACCATTGATAAAGGAAGGGCAAACAATTGCACCATCAACATCAATGATTTTACCTTCCTTTGATGTTTTTGATATTTCAATGATTTTACCTTCATCAACAACAATATTTTCACAAACAGGAATTAAATCCTGGCCTTTTAATATGATTCCATTTGCTATAGTAAACATACAAGGGATAAATCTAATTTTTTTTATTAATAAAATTTTTGCAAATACCAGATTTTAAAGTGAACTTATCATCACACCATCATATGATGAAAAAATAATTGTATATACTATTTAACACATATAGTTTAATTAAAGAAATAAATATCATATAATTATATTCCAGGTGATTTATATTAACTCTCATGAAATACGATACTTTTATAGGAATATTGTAAAAACTGGTAATGTTTATAGGGTTAAATATAATAATAAAGATTATGGAGAGTTCACTAAGTTATCTGATGCATTATATGAACGAGACGCATTATTTTTCTGTAATTTTGATTATGATTTGCTTGTTGAATGTGATCTTGAAAACAAATATGAAAACATGGATCTACCACCATTTCCTGAAAAAAGACCTAAAGGAAGAATTAAAGGAACTAAAGTTAATAAAACCGAAAGGGAAGGAGAAATTCTTTTCAACCATAAGATTCGTAAATTTTATATTAAAAAAGGTTCGGACATTATTGGTCAATACGATACAATGACAGAAGCATTTTATTATAAAAAACTTTTAATGGATAATAATTGGGATAAAAGTGTTTTAAAAAGAAATATTAGTAAAAAAATCGAAGTCAATATTATTATCGATCCAACAGTTGAATATAAAGTTGAACTTAATTTCTGTCCTAAATGTAAAAACAGACTTAAAATTGATGAAGAGGAATGCCCTTCCTGTGGTATTAATATTAAAGAATATTTATTCAATAATTAAAGAAAAAAAGAGAAGAATATAATAATTATTCTTCTGTGTATTCATTTAAAGATTTAACATTGATTTTATTATTCTGAACCGCTTCAATTGCATTTAAAGCCGCTCTTGCACCAGCCAATGTAGTTACATATGGTATTCCAAGTTCAATAGCTAAACGTCTAATAATATAACCGTCTTTAGCAGATTGTTTACCTTCAGAAGTGTTGATGATTAGATCAATTTCTTTTCCTAAAATAGCATCTCTAATATTAGGAGATCCCTGGGAAACTTTTAATATTTTTTCAACATTATCCAAACCTGTTGCATCACCGGTACCTGCAGTGGCCACAATATCGAATCCTAAAGTAGTTGCTTTTTCTGCAATTGGCCTGATTTTCTTTTTATCAGTTTCTTTCACACTAAGGAATATTTTACCTTCTTTTGGTAATTCCATTCCTGCTGAAAGTTGTGATTTGTAAAATGCCATTCCAAAGTTTTCATCAATACCTATACTTTCTCCAGTGGATTTCATTTCAGGTCCAAGAACAGTATCTGATTCAGGTAATTTTAAGAATGGGAATACAGATTCTTTAACAGCCACATGATCGATTTTTATTTCTTTTGTTAAATTGAAATCTTTTAATTTTGCACCGTTCATAATCCATGTTGCAACTTTTGCAAGTGGCACTCCAATAGCTTTACTTACAAATGGAACTGTTCTACTTGCACGTGGATTTGCTTCAATAATATACACCATTTCTTCATCAAGTTTAACTGCATATTGAATGTTCATTAATCCTTTTACATTTAATTCAAGTGCGAGTTTTGTTGAATTTTCACGAATAGTGTCTAGAATATGTTCAGGTATTGTTTGAGGTGGTATTACACATGCTGAATCTCCTGAGTGAACACCTGCTTCTTCAATGTGTTCCATGATTCCTGCAATAAATACATCTTCACCATCACATAAAATATCCACATCAAGTTCAATTGCATCTTCTAGGAATTTATCAACTAAAATCGGATGATCAGGTGAGACTTTCACAGCTTCTTTCATATATTCTTCAAGTTCTTTAGTATCATAAACAATTTCCATTGCTCTTCCACCAATTACATATGATGGACGTACAAGAACTGGGAATGTGATTTTTTCTGCTATTTCACGTGCTTCATCAAATGAGTTTGCTGTTCCATATGGTGCTTGGTGAATATGTAGTTTTTCTAGAAGTTCAGCGAATAATTCTCTGTCTTCTACCCTATCAATACTTTCATATGGAGTTCCAAGTATTTTAACTCCTGCATTTGCAAGTGGTACTGCAAGGTTAATGGATGTTTGTCCTCCAAACTGCACAATAACTCCATCTGGTTTTTCCTGTTCAATCACACCCATTACATCTTCAAATGTTAAAGGTTCAAAGAATAGTTTATCTGAAATATCATAATCTGTACTTACTGTTTCAGGGTTGTTGTTGATTAGTATTGTTTCAATTCCATCATCTTTTAATGCTAATGATGAGTGCACACAACAGTAATCAAATTCAATACCTTGTCCTATTCTAATAGGTCCTGCACCTAGAATCACTACTTTTTTCTTATTGGTTGAGATTAACTCATTACCTTTATCATAGCTGCTGTAGTAATATGGTGTTTTTGCTTCAAATTCCGCTGCACAGGTATCTACCATTTTATAGGATTGTTTAATATTATGTCTTGAAAGTAAGTTTCTAATATATTCTTCAGTTTGACCCGATAATTTTGCTAAACGTTTATTTGAACAACCCATCTGTTTTGCTTTTCTCAAGTAATCTTCATCATCTAATTTGTCAGCGGAAATTTCATTTTCAAAGTTTACAATGTTTCTGATTTTATATAGGAAGAAATTATCAATATTGGTCAGTTGTCTGATTTTATCAATATCCATTCCGTCTTTTATTGCTGAATATATTTGGAAATATATTAAATCAGTTGGATTTGCCAAGTCTTCTTCTGTGTATTCAACATATTCAAATCCGTCAAAGCCCATATCAAGTGATCTTAATGCTTTTTGGAATGCTTCTTCAAATGTTCTTCCAATAGCCATTACTTCACCTGTTGCTTTCATTTGAACTCCAACTTGACGGCTGATTCCTTTAAATTTATCAAATGGCCATCTTGGGATTTTAATAACAACATAATCTATTGCAGGTTCAAATGATGCTGGTGTTTCTTTTGTAATATCGTTTTTAATTTCATCTAATGTTAATCCTAATGCTACTTTTGAGGAGATTTTAGCAATTGGATAACCTGTTGCTTTTGATGCTAGTGCACTACTTCTTGATACTCTTGGATTTACTTCAATTACCTTATATTCATCGGTTTCAGGGTTTAGTGCGAATTGAATATTACATCCCCCTCTTATTCCAAGAGCTCTTATGATTTTAATAGATGCATCACGCATTTTCTGAATTGTTTCATCACAGAGGTTTTGAATTGGAGCAACTACAACACTATCTCCTGTGTGAATTCCCATAGGATCTATGTTTTCCATTGTACAGACAATAATACAGGTATCTTCTTTATCTCTCATTACTTCAAATTCTATTTCTTTCCATCCGAGAACAGATTCATCTATTAGAACCTGGTTGATGAAACTCATATCCAAACCATGATTTGCAATTTCAATTAATTCTTCCTGATTATGGGCGATTCCCCCACCAGTTCCACCTAATGTAAATGCAGGTCTTACAATAACAGGGTATCCGATTTCTTCAACTGCTTTAAGTGCTTCATCCACACTTTCAACAGCTTGACATTTTGGTATTTCCTCATTAATTTCTTCCATGAGATTTGCAAATAAATCCCTGTCTTCCACATCCTTAATTGTTTGAACATCAGATCCCAATACTTTAATTCCATCAAGTAATCCTAAATCTCCAAGACCGGTTGCAATGTTTAATCCTGTTTGTCCACCCATGGTTGGTAAAATAGCATCTATTTCTTCGTCTTTTATAATTTTTGCAACAATTTCAGGAGTTAATGGTTCAGTGTAAACAGTATCTGCCATACCTAAGTCAGTTTGAATTGTAGCAGGATTACTGTTAACAAGTACTGTTTCAATACCTTCTTCTCTTAGTGATTTACATGCTTGTGAACCGGAATAATCAAATTCTGCTGCCTGACCAATTTGTATAGGTCCAGAACCAATAATTAATACTTTTTTAATATCTTTATCTACTGGCATATTGTAATCCCTCGTTTAAATCTAATAATCATCCATCATTTGTTTAAATTCATCAAAAATATATGTTGTATCATTTGGACCAGGCCCTGCTTCAGGATGGTACTGTATACAATGTAAAGGCAATTCTTTATGAGAAATACCTTCAGGTGTTCCATCATTTAAATTAATTTGAGTTAAAACTAAATCTGTCTCGTTTAAAGATTCTTTATCAATAGTGAACCCATGATTTTGAGATGTGATGAATACTTTACCTGTGTTTAAATCTTTAACTGGTTGATTTTCACCACGATGACCGAATTTCATTTTATATGATCTTGCACCAAAGGATTTAGCGATTAATTGCTGACCCATACAAATTCCAAATATTGGTAATCTGTTTGATAATTTTTTCATAGTTTCAATAGTTTCAGATACCCTATCCGGATTTCCAGGACCAGAAGTAATCATTAAACCTGAAGGTTCATAATCAAGAACTGTTTTATAATTAGTATCATATGGGAATAAGATAACTCCAATATCCCTTTGTAAAAATGAGTTAATAATATTCTTTTTAACACCACAGTCAATTAATGCAACTTTCCTATCAGCATCTTCATTGAATAATTTAATTTCTTTTGTAGACACTAATGGTACAACATCTTTATCTTCAATACTTGGCTGTGATCTTGCCATTTCTATGAGTTTATCATCATCAATATCTTCAGTTGTTATTGCTGCTTTAAGAGAACCTTTTTCACGTATTTTAAGTGTTAAATCTCTTGTATCAATACCACTAATACCGGGAGTTTTAAATTCACGTAAAAAATCATCCAATGTTTTCTGAGGTCCGAAATTAGAAACTTCACGACAAACTTCACGACAAACAAATCCTTCAACCTGAATTTTATCAGACTGATACCACTTCTCACTTACCCCATGATTACCTTCTAAAGGATAAGTGGACATTAATATTTCTCCTTTAAAAGACGGATCAGTTAATGATTCAGTGTAACCACCCATACCAGTGGAAAAAACAAGTTCTCCTAATTTAGTGGTTTCATAACCGAATGATTCACCTTTCAAAATAGTTCCATCTTCCAAAGCTAATTTAGCTATTTTTACCATTAAATCACCATTTCTGAGAAAATAATTCTCTATCTTTAATATATATAATTTTACTATAATATTAAACTTTGTTTTTTAACATGAAAAAATAATTATTATAAAAATATAAATCAAAAAATATACACAATAAATTATAAATATTCAAAGAGCATGAAAAAACATGAACCAAGAATCTGAAAAACTCATCAAAAAACAATTAAAAAACCCAAATGACTTTAAAAAATTTAAAAAATTAATAAATAATCCAAAAGCATATGATACACCGAAAACACTAACCGGAGAATTAAGACCCTACCAAAAAATAGGTTATTCATGGCTTATTTCAAATATTAAAAATAATTTCGGATGCATATTAGCTGATGATATGGGTCTGGGGAAAACAGTCCAGGTTTTAAGCACAATACTCTATTTTAAAGAAACAAATCCTCTGGAAAACCCATCATCACTAATAATTGTCCCACCAACATTAATTTCCAACTGGGAAAATGAAATTAAAAAATTCACACCCGAATTAACATATTATATTTACCATGGAAGTAACAGAACATTCCCATTTGAAGAATATGATATTATATTAACCTCATATGGAGTTATAAGACTTGATTTAGATATGTTTCTGGATAGAAATTGGTTCATATGTGTTATTGATGAAGCTCAAAATATTAAAAACCCAAACACCCAACAAACAAAAGCCATAAAAAACGTCCCTGCAATAAATAAAATTGCCCTTACAGGAACACCAATTGAAAACAAATTAACTGATTACTGGTCAATATTTGATTTTGTGAACAAAGGATATTTATCAACATTAGATAATTTTAAAGCAAATTATGTAATGAGAATTGAACGATTAGAAGAAACAGAAACATTAGAAAAATTCAAAACAATAACCAAACCATTTGTTTTAAGACGCTTAAAAACAGACGACAATATTAAAGATGAACTCCCCGATAAAATCGTTAATGATATTTACTGCACACTCACAAATAAACAGATAAAATTATATAATGCAATAATGGATGGAATATTTGAAGATTTAGAAGGTAAAACAGGAATTGAACGAAGAGGAATTATTTTAAACATAATTACTGGATTAAAACAAGCCTGTAATCATCCAGCACAATTTTTACGAGAAGATAATCCTAAAATCTCAGAATCTGGAAAAATGGAGCTATTAATTACTATTTTAGAAAATATTTTAGATATGAATGAAAAAGTAATTATCTTTACACAATATGCGAAAATGGGCGAAATAATACAAAAATTAGTTTCTAAAAAATTAAAAACAAAAGTACTGTTCTTACACGGATCACTCACACAGCAAAAGAGAAATGAAGTAATTAATAATTTCCAGGAAAATAAAGATTATAAAATATTAGTTGCCACATTAAAAACCGGAGGAGTAGGTTTAAACCTCACAGCCGCCCAAAACGTTATTCATTACGATTTATGGTGGAATCCTGCCATAGAAAATCAAGCCACTGACCGTGTGCACCGTATTGGTCAGAAAAGTGATGTAATGGTATACAGATTCATAACAAAAGGAACATTAGAAGAAGTAATTGATGAAATGAGTAAAAACAAACAAAACTTAGCAGAAAAAGCAATAAGTAATGATGAAACATTCATAACAGAAATGAGTAATGAAGAATTAAAAGAAAAATTATCACTGAGACTGTAAAAAAAAAAATATATTACACTATTAACAAAATATATTTATGAAAATCAAAACACTTAGTTTAATAATATTTGCTATTTTCATCCTATTAATTTCAACCGGAGCTGTTTTTTCCCAAGACAATTTAACCTCCGATAATATGGATGAAAATGTAATTAACAAAGGGGAAATTAAATATATTAGTGATATTCAAATAGAAATAGATAATGCTAGTGAAAATGATGTGATTGAACTTAATGGCACATATCCATCAGATGGAAGTTCTATTTCAATTAATAAAAACTTAACTTTTAATGGGAATGATAACTGTACCGTTGAAGGATATCAGATTACTGCAACAAGTGAAAATTTAATTTTTAAAAATATTGCCTTTAAAAACTTTGAAGGAATTTTTTTAACAGGAACTACTATTTTCATGAATTGTAATTTCACAAACTGCCACAGTACTTTAAATGGAGCAATTAACACAAATGGAAATTCCGAATTCCATAATTGTTATTTTATAAATAACGGCAGAGGTTCTGTTAGTGCACTTAACTTAAAAGGAAATTCCACAATTACTAACTGCAAATTTATCAATAATCATGCTCTTAATGCTGGAGCTATTTATAATGAAGGTAATTTAACCATCATTAACTCATCATTTACCAACCATACTGCTTCTAATTGTGTTGGAGTAATCTGGTCAGGTTATAATTATACTAAAGATTACAACAGCATATCCTGGCCATCTAATAGTGAAAATCCTGGAATCAAAGCAGATACTGTAAAAATTATCAACACAATATTTGAAAATAACACTGCGAAAGATCGTGTGGGAGTTATTTTTTCATCTTTAAATTTAATAATTGATAATTCAACATTTATAAATAATAATGCTGCATTTATGGGAGTTATTTTATCAACAAATGATTTAATGATTAACAATTCCAGATTTTCTAAAAATTCAGCCATAAATTCCCATGTATTTAATACTGGAGAAGGATTAATTTCTGCAATTAATTCAATATATGGTAAAACAAGTATTTTAAACTCAAAATTCAATGAAAATAATGCAGATTATGCAACAATTAGTCTTTCTAAAACCACAGTTAACATGTCAAATAATATTTTCAATAATAATTCACTTGGAACAATATTTATTGGAGATTGCAATTCAACATATCCAGAATATACTATTTTAGATGATGATGGAAAATCAATTAAATTATTTGAATTAATCGCACCAGACGTTATATCCGAAAGATATGAAGAAAAACCAATAATCGCTACATTAATTAATCCTATTACATCAAAACCAATTCCAGATATTCTTATTGAATCAGCATATACTTATTCACATTATACAACACATACTTCAGACATTACTAAAAGTGATGGTAAAATTTCATTATCTCCAGTAACCGGAGCAATAGGAAGCCATACTATTAACTTATATCTGTATTCATCAACTTTTTGGGAAAATTTTGCCAATATAACAATGAAATATACTGTGACAAAAATTCAAACAACCATAAAAGCTCCTAGTGTAACTTTCAAATATAAAAAATCCAAATACTTTAAAGTAACTGTCCATCATAAGAAAAAACCAGTAAAAAAAGTATCGGTTAAAATTAAAATTGATAAAAAAGTTTATAAAGTTAAAACAGATTCAAAAGGTATTGCTAAAATCAATACAAAAAAATTGAAAGTTGGAAAACATAAAGTTAACATTTCATCAGGCAGTAGCGATTATCAAATGAGTGCTAAAAGCACCATTAAAATTAAACGATGATTAATTTCGTTTAAGAAAAATAGTGTTATTTTTACACTCATTATTTTCTTTTTTTTATATAATTTAAGTTTTAGCTAAAACATTTAATCCAATAATCTTATTAATTATTTTAACTTTATTGTGCAAGAATTCTCCGGCTTCTTTAAGCCGGAGAGGTTCAAGAAAATCCTAATGCAAAATACTATAATTAATTTCATCCGTAATTTACATCTACAAAAGAATCTATTTTTAAACTAAAATTTAAACTTTTAGAGGAATGAGTTAGTGCACCTACAGAAATAATATCCACATCCAAATCAGCATAATCCAAAATAGTATCCTCTGTAATTCCACCTGAAACCTCAATTAAGGAATTCTGACGAATATTTAATTTATTAAATTCATCAATAACCATATTAACTTCATTTGGACCCATATTATCCAACATGACAATGTCAGCTCCATTCCTCACACAATCTATAGCATCATCTAATGTTTCCACTTCAATTTCTATTTTTTTAGAAAAACTAGTGTTTGATTTTGCTCTGAGAAGTGCTTCAAGAGGAGATTTGCAAGTTGCAATATGATTATCTTTAATTAACACCATATCATCTAAACTAAATCTATGAGTATCTGCTCCACCTACTTTCAAAGCATATTTATCAAATTTCCCAATTGCTGGTGAAGTTTTACGTGTCCCCGCAATTATAACATTAGTATTTTTAACTAGATTAACATAATAGTTAGCTGCTGTTGCAACTCCACTCATTCTCATAATTAAATTAAGTGCAGTTCTTTCTAAAAACAATATAGTTCTTGCATTTCCCTGAATGGAAATTAAAACATCACCTTTAGAAATTTCACATCCTTCATCTAAAAATGATAAAACATTAATCCCATATTCTTCAAATAAATCACGGATAATATTGATTCCAGCTAGTATACCTTCATCTTTTGATATGATATGTGCTTTCACATTACAATCTTCATCAACTACAGCATTTGAAGTAATATCCCCAAATCCTTTGTCTTCGGCTAGCATGTATTCAATAATTTTATCCAAAAAAATCACCTGAAAAAAATAATTTATTATTTATTTTATTAAAAATATATATTAATTTAAAAATATAAAAATGGTTACTATTATGGAAATTATATTTTTAGGAACTTCTTCTGCAGTTCATTCAAAAGAGAGAAATCATCCTTCAATTGCTCTTAAAGCATTTGGTGAGATATTTTTATTTGATTGTGGTGAAGCAACTCAAAGACAATTACTTCACACCACAGTAAGTCCTATGAAAATATCTAAAATATTCATAACCCATTATCATGGGGATCATATTTTAGGTCTTCCAGGACTTTTACAATCAATGAGTTTGAATGGTAGAGAGGCGAAATTAACAATTTATGGTCCGAAAGGATTGGATAAAATTAAAAAAGCAATATATTCATTAGGATATTGTGCAATTGATTACCCGGTTGAATTTATTGAAATTGATTCAGGGACTATTGTGGATAATGATGAATATTTTATTCAAGCTCAAAGAGTTAAACATAATGTACCTTCTCTTGCTTATTCAATAGAAGAGAAGAAAAAACCAAGGTTTTTACGTGAAAAAGCTATTGAATTAGGAGTTCCGGTTGGTCCTGATTTTGGACGTTTGCATAATGGCATAGAAGTTGAAATTAATGGTAAAATCATTAAACCCGAACAAGTTCTTGGACCTGCCAGAAAAGGTCGTAAAATAACTTATTCTGGCGATACTAAGCTTTGTGAGGAAATGATTATGCTTGCCCGTGATTCAACATTACTTATTCATGAATCTACTTTCACAAAAGAACATCAGATGAATGCGGAAGAATATGCTCATTCAACATCTGTTGATGCTGGATTTATAGCTAAAGAATCCAATAGTGAAAAATTGGTTTTAACCCATATAAGTACAAGATATGGGGACGAATATGCTGAAATTATGTTAAAAGAAGCATGTGAAGTGTTTGAAAATACTTGTTTAGCACATGATTTTATGGAAATTAAATTATGATTAATAAAATTATCCCAACAACCCCTAATCCGACAACTACATTAATTTATATTATAATTATTATTATAATAACCACAATAATAACTCGAATTATTGCTTATTTAATGAATCGGATGGGAAGATTTAAAAAAGACATGACTGCAATATACCTTATAAGAGATATTATTAATTATATTATCTATTTTATTGCATTAATGACAATCCTACAATTATTTGGAATAAATCTTGCAGGTACACTATTAAGTTTAGGTATTGTTGGTATTGCAGTGAGTTTCGCTGCAAAAGACATTATTTCAAATCTGTTTTCAGGAATAATTCTGATTTTAGGAAGAAGTATTAAAGTAGGAAATACAATTGAAATTAACAATAAAAAAGGAATTGTTAAACGTATCTCCCTAAGATCAACATTAATTGTTGATGATAATGGAGTTAAAATTAATGTTCCTAACTCCACATTAACAAACAACACATACCAACGTTTTAAAACTCCAGAAAAATATCGAGTAGATATTATTGCCGGCATACCATTAGATATTGATTTAGAAGAGTTTAAAAAATATATTATTAGAAAAATAGAAAGTTTTGCTGAAATTAAAAACACACCTAAACCTAATGTATATGCAAAAGAAATCACATTTGAAGAAAGTAAAGTTAAAGTGTCCTTTTGGGTAAAAGACATAAATAAGAAAGACGAATATAAAATAATAATTACAAATGAAATTAGAAAATATATAAACTAGGTGAGATTAAAATGAATAGTTCTCTTCAAGAAGAAATCATGAAATTAAAAGAAGAAAAAAATGCAATAATTCTTGCACATAATTATCAACCAAAAGAAGTTCAAGAAATAGCTGATTTTTTAGGAGATTCATTAGAATTATGTATTAAAGCATCCCAAATTAATGATAAAGATTTGGTAATCTTTTGTGGTGTTGATTTTATGGCTGAAACTGCATTTATCCTAAATCCAGATAAAAAAATCATCATCCCAACATTAGAAGCAGAATGTCCTATGGCACATATGCTTCCAGAAGAAGAATTATTAAAAGCTAAAAAAGAAAATCCTGATGCAGGAGTTATTCTTTATGTTAACAGTATTGCTGAAGCAAAACAACATGCAGATACATTATGTACATCTGCCAATGCAGTTAAAGTAGCTGAAAGCTTACCTCATGATAAAATATTATTTGGACCTGATAAAAACCTAGGAACACATGTTGGAGAGAAAATAGATAAAGAAATAATCCCAGTTCCACATGACGGTCATTGTTATGTTCACAGATTATTTGCAGTTGAAGATGTTGAGCTTAAAAGAAAAGAATATCCAAATGCTGAAATAATCTGCCACCCTGAATGTAAACTTGAAGTTCAAAAAGCATGTGATGAAGTTATGTCTACAGGAGGAATGTTAAGGCATATTGCTGAAAGTGATAAGGAAGAATTTGTTATTGGAACCGAAATTGATATGATTACAAGAATCAATTCAGAAGTTCCGGGTAAAAAATTATATCCTTTACTTGAAGGAGCTATTTGTAATACTATGAAATTACATACTCTTGAAAAAATTAGAGATTCACTTGTAAATGAAGCTCCTGAAGTTACATTACCAAAAGAAGTTGCTGATAAATCTAGAAAAGCTGTTGAGCACATGCTAGAAGTATCAAAATAACTTTATCTTATTTTATTTTTTAAACTTTTCCATAAATTCGGATATTATATCACTAATTTCCGAATAATCTTTAATATCATAAATTGACTTTAATTTATTTAATACCTCTACTTTAGAATTATTAATTTTATTTTCAACCGGCAGAGTATCATATTCGGCAGAATAATAAATATCCTCTGACTGTGCAATTATTAATGATTTTGCTTTAATATTTCCTAATTTATCTTCTACATCATAACCTAATACTGCATCATTGAGAAATTTAAAATCATATATATCTATGAATAGACCTTCATCAACAAAATCATCCATTAAAACATCAATTTCCTCATTACTTAATTCCTGAAAAATTCTTTTTGAGAATACATTTGAATAAACAATTTTATTTAATGAAACCATAATCCTAGATAATGATTGATTATATGTATCATCATAATAACCTTCTGATGAATCTATAATACTATCAGCTACTCTTGAAATAGTATATCGATACCCATTGGTTTTAAAAGCACTATTTCCTATGATAATAAAATCCATTTCATCAGGATATTCACATGCCCATTCGTATATTTCATATCCCCCAATTCCTGAACCGCAAATTCCATGAACTTTTTCAATTCCAAATTTTTCTTTTAAGAATTGTCTTTTGAAATTCACCCTGTCCAGTATGGAATATTTCGGAAAGTTGTATTTTAAACCTGAAGTTGAAGGTGATGAGGAATCTGGAAACCCTAATGTGGTTGTTGAAATTATTAAATATTCATTTTTATCAAAAACCCCTCCAGGTTTTATTAATTCATGAAAATCATTAACTGCATAATATGTTTGATTAAAACTATGGCAAAAAATAATTGCATTAATAATATTTCCTTTTTCATCATATTTTGGAGTTCCACTAATATAATATTCCACGGGCAGATTTTCCAGCACTCTACCATATTCAAATTCAAATTCATCAAGTGTATGTACTCCATATTCATTAATGAAATTATTTTCATTTATAATATTAACACGACCATTTTATTTTTAATTTATACTAATATAATCATTTTAATTTATAATATTTAAATTTACTTGAATTCATATATTCACATCATCTAAAAAACTTGACAAAAACAGGTTCATTTCAATTTCTTCACGTGCAAGATAATCCTCTAAGCGGTGTTTAGAAAGTTCACTTTGAAAAGGATATAATTTATCTTCAAAATATAATGTTACAATCAGTTTATCATCATTAATCTCAATATCTTCATCTAAATTATTTTCCAGGAAGTTTAATTGATTTTGTGTTAGTTGCGTTACAGAGTATTTGACAAAATTCTGATTGGTTTTTTGCCCATAATCAATAATTTTAACAATCATATTATGAAAACCCACTCATAAATTCGTTTAATTCATCGTAAATATTTTCAAGTTCATTGAAACAAAGATGTCCTAATTTAGAATCCATTATTATCAATTCTGAGTTTTTAATCATCTTAGACATTGGAATCCCATCCAGTTCAGTTGGGAAATGAGGATCATGTTTAGATGAAATGATTAAAACTTTTGATTTGATTTTATCCAAATCATTTTCAACATCATAATACATACAGGATTCATTACAATATTTCAAATCATAAATATCAGTTTCCAACATTTCATTTCCAAAATCTTCAAATTCACAACTTAAAACAGATTTATCCATTTCTCTTAAAAATTCATGTGAAAGACCAAAGTTAAACTCCGCTAAACATGCTAATCTTAAAGTTCTAATTAAAGAATAAGATAATTCGCCTTTAGCATAATCCGGATCAGAAGTTATAATTTCATCAACAAATTTTGAAAGAATAAAATCATGCCCTGCAACTTTATAACTGCTAACACCACAAATAATAAATTCCTGGAAATCCGGAAAATTAATAGCCTGTGTTAAACCTACAAAACCACCCATAGAATTACCTATTAATCCTAAAATATGATTAATATTAAATTTTTCTTTTAAAAATTGTTTTTGAAAATTAACAACGTCTAAAATAGAATATTTAGGGAATTTATTTTTCAAATTAGTAGTTGAAGGACTGCAAGAACCCGGAGACCCAAGTGGAGATAATGAAATAAAGAAATACTTACTCCTATCAAAAGGATCATTTTTCTGTGTGAAAGGAAGAATCTTATTGATTCCCGAAAAACTACCTAATGACCCAGGACAGTAAACAATAGCGTTAATTATCTCACCATCACCATTATATTTCGGAGTTCCAAAAGTCATATATTCAACAACAACCTCTTTTACAACCTTATCATTTTCAAATTTAAATGAATTCATTGTAAAATATTCTTTTTTCTCATCAAAATATTCATCATCAAAAATTCAAATCCTCTCCCAGAATCCAGATTTAATTTTAATATTACAAAATAATTTTTAATTTCAATTATTATTAATATAATATGTTTTTTTGAAAACAAATTATTTATAAGTAATTCAAAACAATGTTAATTGTGTATGAAATATAAAATTTTAGAAACCCCAAATTATAAGGATGGATATGATTTAGTTCAGGAAGCTTTAAGAAAAAAAGCTACAATTGTTATTTTCGCATGTTGTAAAGTAAATTATGAAGGTCGAGCTATTAGTGAATTAAATTGGGGTGAGCGTATAATTATGATTAAACCTGATGGAGCATTTTTAATTCATCAGGAAAAAAAAGTTGAACCTGTAAATTGGCAACCCCCTAAATCAAAAACAAAAGCATATATTAAAAACGATACTTTATTCTTAGAAAGTCATAAAAGAACTCCTAAAGAATTATTAACTGTTGAAATTAGAAAAATCCAATTTATCAGTTATGCTAATATTGAAGATTTTGAAGAACTTGAACAGGCAGGGTATGAGAAAGATATGGGTGATATGATAATGGAAAAACCCCATATAATTGAAGAGGGATTCACACCAACTGCACGAGAATATAGTGTTGAACATGGTTTTATTGATATTCTGGGAAAAGACAATGATAATAATTTAATGATTCTTGAATTAAAAGCGCGTAAGGCAGGTGTAACTGCAGTTAAACAACTTAGAAGATATATTCAAGATCTTGAAAATACAGATAATGATTATTTAAAAGAATGTAATGCTGAGAAGAAAAAAATAAGAGGATTACTTGTTGCACCATCAATAATGAATGATGCATTAGAATTAATCGAAGAAGAAGGTATTGAATTTGTTTCAGTTGAACCACCACGTGAACTTAAAAGAAACAAAAGAGTAACTCTAGATTTCTTCTAATCTAGAGCATCTTCAATTCTTTTAATTTCGGCTTCATAAAATTCTTTTGTAAAATCATTTGCAGGAATTGAAGTTGTAACATGACAATCCTTAATTAAATGATAAATAAGATACTCCTCATTTTCAAGAGAAATACTATCATCATCACTTAAAACATCAAGTGCATCTAATTCTTCAAGAATACAATTATATTCTTTTTCCTCCAAACTAATTGCATCATCCAAATCCATCTGTTGAACTTTAGGATTAAGTTGGAATGCAATTGCAACAAAACCGTTCACAGTCATATCAGAAATAGAAAATTCAGAACTTCTAATTTCATCCATAGATAATTTAATATGATGAATTGTATTTTTAGTAACAGGAATCTCACGAGACAATCCTATTTGATTAATTTCATAATGATTTTTCCATGAACCTATTTTATAAATTGCATAATTTATATCATCAAGATTAATTACTTTTTCATCAACCATACTATCACATTAATTAAATAGATTTTTATATTATAAATAATAAATGTAAAATCTAATGGAGGTTAAGCTGTGAAAAAATGTCCGGAATGTGGAAATCCTAGTTATGATGGTGCTCCAGTTTGTGGAAACTGCGGTTATAAATTCCCAAAACCCAAAAGTATAGCTCCAAAAATCGAAGATATATTCTTACAAGAACCAGAAATAAAAGAAGAAAATGATGAGCAAGACACAGTCAGTATTATCAAAGAAAACAAACTTATAATCGGAATTATACTTGCAATAACATTAATAGTAATATGTGGAATCGTACTGAGCAGTTCATTAAATACTAACAGCACTGATGGTTCAAATTCAGTATTGGAAAATCCTGACGAAATAATAAAATACGATGATGGAAAATTCACATTCAAATATCCAAAATCATGGAAAAAAATTGACGGTAGTGATCCAGAACACCCTGGCGCAGTATTTTTCCAAAATAAAGATAAAGTAATCATTGAATATTATAATATTAGTACAAGTGCTAAATCATTAATTGACATAACACAACAAAGAATAAGTTATGCGCAAGCACATGGCGATTATGTTGAACTTGTAGAAACAATAACCTTAGACGGTAGAAACTCATCAAACATCCTATTAGAAAATGCTAATGGCGATTATACAAGATATGTTTCCATGTTTAGTGATGGAAAATTATATGTCTTTAAAATAAGTGGAGACGCTGAAAATTCCCTCACATCACAGGATATTGAAAATACAATTAAAACTGCAGATATTGCATAAGAGTATGATTTAAAATTAAATTATCATACTTTTTTATATTATTTTTATTAAACCATGTCAAAAATAAAACTCTCACTTTGTCAAATGAATGTAGTTGATAATAAAAAAATCAATCTTGACAAAGCAAAATTAATGATAGAAAAAAGTATCAAAAACAATGCTGATTTTATAATTTTACCTGAAATGTTTAACTGCCCATATTCAAATGAAAAATTTATTGAATATTGTGAAGAAGAACATGATAGTGTAACTTTAAATACTATTTCTAAACTAGCTGATGCTAATAATGTTTATATTTTAGCAGGATCAATTCCCGAAAAGGAAAATGACAATTTATATAATACCAGTTATCTTTTCAATAAAAATGGAGAGGTAATAGGTAAACATAGGAAAATGCATCTTTTCGACATTAATGTTAAAGATAAAATTACTTTTAAAGAATCTGATGTTTTAACTGCAGGAGATAATGTTACCGTTGTTGATACTGAATTTGGTAAAATTGGTATTGGAATTTGTTATGATGTGCGTTTTGTAGAACTTGCAAGATTAATGGTTGAAAAAGGGGCTTTAATATTAATTTATCCTGGTGCTTTTAACATGACCACTGGTCCTGCTCATTGGGAGTTATTATTCCGTTCAAGAGCTCTTGATAATCAGGTTTTCTGTGTTGGTGTTGCACCAGCTTTAAATGAAAATATGAGTTATCATAGTTATGGTCATTCAATTATCACTAATCCTTGGGGTGAAACAATAGTTCAAGGTGATGAGAATGAAAATTTATTTATTTGTGAAATTGATTTGGATGAAATAAAAAAAGTAAGAGAGGAAATTCCTCTTTTGAAAAATAAAAGAAATGACCTTTATAAAATCATTAGAAGATGATTTATTTTAATTTTGCTAATCTTTTTTCAAAGTAGGATAATTTTTTCTCATTATCTGAAAAGACTTCAATTGCAGTTTCAATTACTCTAACTTCATTGTTATAGTCATTATTTTTCCTGTATAAGATACATAATCTTTTATATGGTGCATCTTTAGGTTGTTTTGATTCAACATAATGTTCATATTCTTTGATGGCTTTTTGAACGTTGGTTTTTTCCATTTCTTTAATTGTGCTCATTGGAATGACTTTTACAATAGATTCACCTGAAGCTTTGGCTTTTTGTCTTTTTTCTGCTTTTTTAATTGCTTTATTACATGATTTTTTAAAGTCTTTATCTTCTTCAGCTTTTCTTGCATTTTTAATTAATTTAATAGATTCATCTGATGCAAGATCCCCTAGTGCTTGTATTGCTGCTAATTTAACTCCCCAATCTTCATCTTCAAGACATTTTGCAATGAAATCTATTTCATCTTCAGCTTGCAGTTCACCTAATGCTCGAACTGCAACTTTTCTAACACCAAAATCTTCATTTTCGGTTGCTTGAACAAAATAAGGGATGACTTTTTTATCTTCTGTTTCTTTAAGTGCGAAAGCAAGGAAACGTTTATCTTTACCTTCAGCATTTTCAAATTCTTCTATTAATTTATCAACAGCAACATCACCCATACTACCTAGAATTTCAGCTGCTTTAAATCTTACTTGTGCATTGTCATCGGTAGTGGCTTTGATTAATGGTTCAATTGCATTTTCATCAGTGCTTCCAACTAATGATTCTATAGCTTCTTTTCTAACTTTAACATCTTCATTTGATAAATTATTAATAGCCTCTTCAAAATTTAAATTTGACATATATTATAGTTAGATTATGAATGATAATATAATTTTTCATTTATGGAATTTTTTTAAAAAAAAATAGTGAAAATAAGAGATTATTATCTCTTATTTAAATTGCTGTCCATCCTCCGTCGATACAGATTAATTGTCCTGTACAGAAGCTTGATGCATCGGATGCTAAGTATATTGCAATACCATCTAATTCACCAGGTTTTCCTAAACGACCTGCCGGACAATATGCTTTGATAAGATCCATGAATCCTTCCATTTCTATTGATTCTACTGTTAATTCTGTTTCAAATACTGCAGGACCTATTGCATTTACTGTTATGTTGTATGGCGCCCATTCTACTGCTAGGTTTTTAGTTAAGTTCATTACTCCACCTTTTGCTGAGGAGTATGCGCTGATTCCTCCCCCTGGGAAGATGACTCTTGAGTGGATTGATCCTATGTTGATGATTTTACCATATTTTTGTTCTATCATTATTTCTCCAACGGCTCGGCACATGTAGTATACTCCGCTTAAGTCTATGTGAATGTGTCTTTCCCATTCTTCATTGGATTGGTCCATTACTGGTTTGTTGTTTCCCATACCTGCTGCATTGACTAGAATATCAATTCTTCCATATTCGTCCATGACTTTTTTAACTGCTTCGGTGATGCTGTCATAGTCTCCAACGTCACATACTGCATACATTACTTCAGTTCCAAATTCTTTTTCGATTTCTGCTTTGTTTTCTTGGAGTCTTTCTTCTCTTCTTGCGAACAATGCTAGTTTTGCGCCTTGACTTGCATATGCTTGAGCGATTTGCCATCCGAGTCCAGAGGAAGCACCTGTGATTAGTGCTACTTTATCTTTGATATCAAAATAGTTTTTCATGATTATCAACCACCTTTTTTAGACTATTGAGTCTATGATTAAATATATTAATAATTAAAGTATTTAACTATTATTATTTATTAAATTATTAATAATTCAAAATAAATTTTAGAAAAAATTAGAAAATATTAGAAATTATTCAATTTATCAAAAACTATATTATATTTAAAAAACAGAATTATATTAATATTAACACTTTAAGGAAAAAACATAATTATGATTGAATTGCAAAACAAAACATACACCAAAAAGCAAATTTTAAAAACCCTACACCCATGGGTTCAAAAATGGTTTAACTCACAATTCCAAGATTTCACCCCTGCACAAAAACAATCAATCATAGACATCCACAAAAAAAACAATATACTAATCTCATCACCAACAGGATCTGGAAAAACCTTAACCGCATTCCTATCAGTAATAAGTGAACTAACCACCCTTGCACAAAAAGACCAATTAGAAGATAAAGTATACTGCATCTACATATCCCCATTAAAAGCCCTGGACAATGATATTGAAAAAAACCTAGATGAACCATTAAAAGGAATTGAAAAAATAGCGGGAAAAGAACTGGGAATTAGAAAAGCAGTCAGAACCGGAGACACATCACAATATCAAAGACAAAAAATGCTTAAAAAACCACCCCACATACTAATTACAACACCCGAAACACTATCCATTTTACTTGTAGCACCAAAATTCAGAGAAAAACTAAGTCATGTGAAATATGTGATTATTGATGAAATACATTCCCTTGCAGAAAATAAAAGAGGAGTGCATTTAAGTTTATCATTAGAGCGATTACAACATTTAATAGGACAATACACAAGAATTGGCCTATCAGCTACCGTCAGCCCCATTGAAGAAGTTGCTAAATTCCTAGTAGGATATGAATATGGAATCGGCAGAAACTGTAAAATAGTTAACATCAATTATTTAAAAGAACTTGACATGGAAGTAATGTGTCCTGTAAGCGATATTGTACTGGCAGATGATGAGGACACCCGCCTTGGAATGTATGATTTATTAGATGATTTAATCTGGAACAATAAAACCACATTAATATTTACAAACACCCGAAGCGGAACTGAAAGATTTGTTTATAATCTGAAAAAAATGTATCCAATGCATTACAATGATAAAAATATTATGGCACACCACTCATCCCTTTCAAAAGAAGTTAGATTAAATACAGAAAATAAATTAAAAGAAGGAAAATTAAAAGCAGTAGTTTCATCAACCTCACTGGAACTTGGTATTGATATTGGATACATAGACCTCGTAGTTCTAATAAACTCCCCAAAATCTGTTGCAAGAGCTCTTCAACGAATTGGACGAAGCGGACATAAACTACATGAAAAATCAAGAGGTAAAATCATAGTAACCGACCGGGACGACCTAGTTGAATGTTCAGTTCTGCTAAAAAATGCAAAAGAAGGTAAAATAGATAAAATAAACATCCCCACTAATTGTTTAGATGTACTAGCCCAACACATTTATGGTATGAGCATTGAAAACCCATGGGATATTGATTATGCATATGACATTGTACGTAAAAGTTACTGTTATAAAGATCTTACAAGAGATGATTATGAGGATGTTTTAAGTTACATGGCCGGAGAATACAGTGAACTTGAAGAACGCTATGTTTATGCAAAAATCTGGATTGATTATGATAAAAATACATTTGGAAAACGTGGAAAATTAGCTAGAATGCTTTATTCAACAAATATTGGAACAATACCTGATTCTTCAGGAGTTCTTGTTAAATGCAGTGGCGAAACTGTTGGTAAAATAGAAGAATCTTTCATGGAAAGACTGAAAAAAGGAGATACATTTGTCCTCGGAGGTAAAACTTATCGATTTAATTATGCTAAAGGAATGACAATTAATGTAACTCCAGCCAGTGGCCCACCAACAATACCCTCATGGTTTTCACAACAATTACCATTATCATTTGACCTTGCAATGGATATTGAAAAGTTCAGATCATACATGGAAGCTAAATTTGAATACCGACGAAGTAAAACTGAAATTATGGAATTTATCCATGATTATTTATATGTGGATGATTTTGCAGCTAATTCAATTTATGAATATTTTGTTGAACAATACAAATACGCTAAAATCCCATCCAACAGATGTTTACTTATTGAATATTATAAAGGATTTGGTGGTCGGAAATTTGTAATATTCCATAGTTTATTTGGAAGAAAAGTTAATGATGCTCTTTCACGTGCAGTTGCTTATGTTGTTGCACAAAAATATAATACTAATGTGACAATTTCCATCTCAGACAATGGATTTTATTTAAGTTCTGATGGAGTTATTGGTGGCCTGGAATCTTTTAAACAATTAACTCCAGAGAATTTTGAAAGAATTTTAACTAATTCATTGAATAAAACCGAAACATTAGCTTCCAGATTCCGGCATTGTGCTGGAAGATCACTTATGACTTTAAGAAGATATAAAGGAGAGTCAAAATCTGTTGGTCGCCAACAGGTCCGTGGAAAAATCCTACTGAAATTTGTTCAGGACATGGATGATAATTTTTCTATTTTAAAAGAAGCACGACGTGAAGCTTTGGAAGATTATATGGATATTAAAAATGCATTGAAAATTATTAATATGGTAGATAGTGGAGAAATGGAAATCAAAACTATCAATACAGTCATACCAAGCCCATTTGCATTTAATTTGGTTTCACAAGGATATTTAGATGTTTTAAATCAAAATGATAAAGGTGAATTTACAAAAAGAATGCACCAAGCAATTCTTGATCAAATTAAAGATAAATTAAAAGATATTTATTAATAAAAAAAATTAAATACCTACATAGCAAAAAATAATAAAAGTATAATAAAAAGTGAGGATATAAAATGACTAACTGGAAAGCAGTGATTATTGGTTTCATATTAGTAATTATAGTAAAATCATTCTTTGCACATTATAATTTTATTGGATTGTTACTTATAGGATTCATAATCGGATATATTTCCCATTCAGGAATGTTAGGAGGATTATGGAATGCCGCACTTGCAGGAGCATTAGGTACCATTATAAGTGCAATATTATTCCTTTTAATTGCTACAATTGGAGGTAGTTTATTTGGTTTATTCGCAGGATTAACCGGATTCACACTTTCCGGAGTCACAGGCATCATCACAGTAATTAATGATTTAATATACTATGCTATTGTAATGGGAATTACAGGTGCGGTTGGAGGAAAAATATCCAGTAAAGATTAATTTTATAATATTTTCATTTTTGGAGATTTGAATATGAGTAAGTTTGTAGATATAAATATGAAAGCACTAGTATTTGGAGCAGCGATAGCTGCTGCATTCATACTATTCGGATGGCAAATTTGGGATTGGTTATATCCAGTATCAGCAATAGGTCTTTTATATGCCGGATATGGTCAGAAAGATCTTAAAACCGGGACTTTAATGGGAGCAATTGCTGCAACACCAATTATCATATTAACATTTCAAGGATACCTAGGTCAGTTCGAGGGTTTTTTCTTAACTGAAACTGGAATGATGGCTTTAACAATTTTAATCCTTCTTGTTGGTGCTTTTATTGGTTTTGTTGGTGCATACACTAAACTCAGTCGTCAAAAAGCAATTGCAGAATATGAAAAACAACAAAAAAAAGGTAAAAAGAAAAATAAAAAATAATAAAAATATAATAAACAATATATTAATTGAAAAAACATGAAGGAAGTGACAACGATGGCAATTAAACCAAAACTCCCGGTTAAACCAAAATTAAAATTTAACCTATTTGATTTATTAAAACTATTCTTCTAAGAAAACATATTAATTTATCAAAGAAAATTTAAATTAATTTTTTTTTAAACAATTATAACAAGGCTAAAATTATTTACACCAAAATCTAAATTTTGCAAATAAAATATATACATAAATTAAATAATAGAAATATTAATAACGAAATTAAATGGGGGGGGGAAATATGCCAACCAAGCAAGAGGAATATAGATTCCAAAGAACTAAACCACATGTTAAACTTAAATTTAACATTTTTGATTTATTCAAAATATTATTCTAAAAAAATAGAATAACTTGAATTTATTCAAATTCACTTTTTAAGAAAATTTCCAATATTTTGAAACTAAACTTTAAATTAATTTTTTTATTTAAATTTTCATTATCCTTAAAATACATAACCAATTATCCAAAAATAATCAAATAATATACCTTTTTTTAAAATTAATTAAACAATAATAAATATACTCATATAAAACCTCATTTTCCAAATAATATAAATAAACCCAAAGACAACATATTAATATCTACTAAAATGGAGGTGACAAATTATGGCAAAAGAAAAATTCATGAGAATTAAACCAAAATTAAAATTTAACCTATTTGATTTATTAAAAATATTCTTCTAAAAAATATAATAACTATAAATGTATTTAAATCTATTTAATATTTTTTTATTTTAATTACTTTTTTTTGAATATAATATGAAATACACCATCCTTAAATTAAACAGCATGACAAATTATTTAAACCTTGAAAAATAATAAAAAGAAGTATGAGTGTGCAAAATAAACTTTCTTCATTAGTTCTTAAATTAATTCTTTTAAAAAAATCTGATAAAAAAGAACAATTAATCCGGATAAAAAAAGTACATGAGAAATTAAATAAAGTTTCACCAGTTGATTATGATTGTGGAGAATTATGTGAGCAAATATGCTGTACCTATAAAGAGGAAAATCCTAAGGAATCAGAATTAGTATTATATTTACTTCCTGGTGAAGAATTATTATATGTAGATAGTCCTGATTATGAGTTATATCATTTTGAAACTTATGAAGATAAATATCCTTCTTCTTGGGGAGATAGAGGTTATATTGCTAAATGTGTGAACCCTCCTAAATGTAATCGGTCAATTAGGCCAATGCAATGTAGAACATATCCTTTAAGACCTCATTTAGATAAAAATGGCAAATTACATTTAATAATTGATGACAGTAAAACTCCATATACTTGTCCTCTTATTAGAGATCATGTTAAATTAAATGATGATTTTATTAAAGCTACTTATGAAGCATGGAAGGAATTATTGGAAGATTCTTTAGTTTATGATTTGTTGGTTTTGGAATCTAAAAAAAGATATGATGAAAAAATCGAGTATGAAACAATATTATAAACTATTTCAATGTAAAAATCTATTTTTAAAATAAGAAACTGTTAAAATAAGTAATACTTTGTAAAAAATCAATTGAACTATTGATTAATTAATAGTATTACTTAATCCAGTCTTTTGAGATTGGCAAAATAGTTTTATGTTATTATTTTGTCTAATTCATCTCTTTTAATAGCATTTTTAATTTCCAATGCTATTCTTCTTCCCATACTCATTGGTTTTCCATAAGTTAGGTAGGAGTAAGGAGAACCATCCATGAATGTATTTGTTCCACCATCAGTTCTTGCACTGATTTCAAAACAGATTACTTCCAAGTTATCATTTACTAATGTTTGCATGCAGAAAGGTCCGTTTAATCCTGGTGCAACTAATTTTTTAGCACTTTCAGTTAATTTGTCTGCAATATCAAATACTTGTGGAAGTAATGATTCACGAATTACTGCCGGATGATTACCTGTTACAACATATGATGGGCTTAAATCAATATCTAATTGGTCTTTAGCTGGCATTCTAACAAAACCATCAATACTGGATTCATATCTTGTATCCATACCCATTAATTCAACAGTATCATCAAGAGCAGAGTAGAAGTAATGTATACAGTAGTTACAACCGGAAACATATTCTTCAATATGTGCTGCTTCAACATCACTGTCTTCTAACCATCCACGGGCTTTCATAGCTTCAATTTTAGCATTGAATTCTTCAGTAGATGATGCTACAAAGTAACCTCTTCCACCTCTAGCTCCAGGGAATTTAACCATTACTGGCCGGTCTATTTCAGATGGACTATTGTATTTGAATGGTATTCTCACATCACCTTCAACAAGTAATGCTCTTTCTTTATCCCTTTCAGCTTCCCATCGAAGCACATCACGGTTTCCAAACATTGGAACATTAAATTTATCTTCCACATTATCAAGACCGGCATATGCAACAAAAGATCCGTGAGGAATAACAATAGCATTCATATCTCTAAGTTTTTGTTGAACATCTTCATTGACAATGTCTTTAAATTCATCAACAATAATATATTCATCAGCAACTCCGAAACGTTGATATGGTATTTCTCTTCCTTTTTGACATACAATAGCTGTCCTAAATCCTTCTTCTTTTGCACCCTGCAAAATATGTAATGATGTGTGGCTTCCAAGAGTAGCTATTGTAATTTCACTTTTATCATACTCCGCCAAAATATCTAAAATATCTTCTTTTTTAACTTCTCCCATTATATCTTCTCCTTAAAAGAATGATATATATAAATATATTTTTAGCAATTTATAATTGTTGTTATTTAAAAATTTAATATATAATGACAAACAAACAATTAATTTAATTAAATTAAGGATTAGAAAAGAATGTTAATAGGTTTAATTTCAGACACACATATCCCTGATAGGGCGAAAGTATTACCAGAAAAAGTATTTGAAACATTTAGTGATGTAGAACTAATATTGCATGCTGGAGATTTAACTTCATTAAGTGTTATTGAAGAATTGAAAAAAATCGCTCCAGTAATGGCTGTTCAGGGAAATATGGATAGAGTAAATGGAATTGACCTTGCAAAAGCTAAAGTACTTGAAGTTGAGGGTTTAAAAATCGGCGTTATTCATGGTGAAGTTTATCCAAGAGCCGATACTTCACAATTATTATATTTGGCTAAGGAGTTAAATGTTGATATTTTAATTTCCGGACATTCTCATCAGCCAAAAATTGAACAGATTGAAGGAGTTTTACTTTTAAATCCTGGAAGCCCTATTGTTCCTAGGCTTGCGGATAGAACTGTAATGTTGCTTGATATTAATAATAAAGAAGTTGATGTTGAAATTGTTAAAATTGGTTCTCCGGTGTGTAGTGCTCTTGATTTTAACCAGTATAGGAGGGATTGAATATGGGAAGTAGATGGCAAATGGAAAAGCATAATGATCCGTATTATAAAAAAGCTAAAAAAGAAGATTATCGTTCAAGAGCATCTTATAAGCTTAAACAATTAGATAAAAAATATAAACTTATCAAACAGGGAAATACAGTTGTTGATTTAGGAGCTGCTCCTGGCGGATGGTCACAGGTAGCTCTTGAAAAGGTTGGTGAGGATGGAATTGTTGTTGGAGTTGATCTTAACCGGTTTAAAAAATTCCATGAGGAAAATTATTATGGAATTAGAGGTGATTTTACAACTCCTGAAGTTCAGGAAAAGATTATGGAAATTATTGGTGGTAAGGCGAAAGTTGTAATGTCTGATGCTTCTCCTTCACTTTGCGGCATTAAAAATATTGATCAGTTAAGATCTATTGATTTGGTGAATGTTGTGATTGAAATTGCTGAAAATATCCTTGAAGTGAAAGGTAATTTGGTTATGAAAGTTTTCCAGGGTCCGGAATATAAGGAGATGTTGGATTCTCTTAAAGGTAAATTCAGGCATGTGCGAACAACAAAACCCGCTTCATCCCGTAAAAAGAGTTCTGAAATGTATGTTGTTGGACTTGAATATATGCCCAATAAAAAAAAGAAAAAAAGAAAATAATTAAAGAGATTTGTATGCTTTGTTAGCTGTTTTAAGTTTTTCTTTAGCAAAATCAATTCTACTGTCAACTTCATTTGATGATTTACCTGCGTCAAGAGCACTTTGAACATTTTCAATTGCAGAATTTGCCCGTGCCAGTTCTAATTTAGCATCATTATAAACTTTAACATCATCAGCACCACCAGAGTAATAAGATGATTTGACATTTTCAAATTTAACTGATAAATTGCCATATGATGCTTTTAATTCTGCAAGTTCATCATATTGAGTTCCAGAAGATATTTCATTTGTAATACCACTTGAAACAACACTATATCCTACATATGCTACAACAATTATTGTTGATATTATCATGATAATCCCAACAACAGAAATTAGCATTGAGGTGGATTTAAATAAGCTTAATCTTGATTTTCTCATATTAACCTCAATTATAAATAATTTATTAGTATATTTATTTATTAATATTAGTATATTAATGTTACTTTTCAAATGCTCTCTATCGAATATTTTTTTAAGTATGAAAAATTAATAATATGTATAATGAACTCCACTAATAAAACACAAACATCAACTGCAAAATTCGAAGAATTTTTTGCAACCTCATATAAGGATGATGTATTTAAAATACTTGAAAAATATCCTGATGATAGATCACTAACTGTAAATTATCAATCATTAGAAATATTTGATCCTGAGTTAGCAGATTTATTAATAATAAAACCTGAAGAAGTTATTCAGGCAGCACAAGTTGCAATTAAAAATATTGATCCTTTAGTTAAAGATGCAGATATAAATATTCGATTTGAAAACCTAACCAATATAATTGCTTTGAAAGATTTATTAAGTAAATATATTGGAACATTTGTTGCAGCGGATGGAATTGTAAGAAAAACAGATGAAATCAGACCACGTATTGAAACTGGTGTTTTTGAATGCAGAGGATGTATGAGATTACATGAAGTTGAACAGACTTCCGGAAACCATATTGTAGAACCATCATTATGCAGTGAATGTGGTGGAAGATCATTCAGATTACTTCAAGAAGAATCAAAATACATTGACACTCAAACTGCCAGAATGCAGGAGCCTTTGGAAAATTTATCCGGAGGAACTGAACCTAAACAAATGCTAATGATATTGGAAGATGATTTAGTTGATCAACTAAACCCCGGAGATAAAGTAAGAGTAACCGGCACATTAAAAACATTTAGAGAAGAGAGAAGTGGTAAATTTAAAAATTATATTTATGTAAATCATATTGAACCTCTTGAACAGGAATTTGAAGAACTGCAACTTTCAGAAGAAGATGAGGAAAAAATCATTGAATTATCAAAAGATCCCCATATTTATGATAAAATTATCAAATCAACCGCACCATCAATCAGAGGATATCGTGATGTTAAAGAAGCAATTGCACTCCAATTATTCGGAGGAGCTGCAAAACAACTTGAAGATGAAACCAAACTCAGAGGAGATATTCATATTCTAATTGTTGGAGACCCAGGTATTGGTAAATCTCAGATATTAAAATATGTATCTAGACTCGCACCAAGAAGTATATATACAAGTGGTAAAGGTACCAGTGGTGCAGGTTTAACCGCAGCTGCAGTTAGAGATGAACTTGGAGGATGGTCTCTTGAAGCAGGTGCATTAGTACTTGGGGATCAGGGAAATGTATGTGTTGACGAATTGGATAAAATGCGTTCAGAAGACCGATCAGCACTTCACGAAGCATTAGAACAACAAACAGTAAGTATTGCAAAAGCAGGAATTATGGCAACATTAAACTCAAGATGTTCTGTTCTTGCAGCTGCAAACCCTAAATTCGGAAGATTTGACCGGTTTAAAGTACTTGCTGAACAAATTGATTTACCAGCACCAATTATTTCTCGTTTCGATTTAATTTTTGTAATAGAAGATAAACCAAGTAAAGAAGGAGATTCAAAATTAGCAGAACATATTTTAAACATACATAAATCAAACACTGTAAGTTATGAAATTGAACCTGAATTACTTAGGAAATATATTGCATATGCACGTAAAAATGTTAATCCTCAATTAACAGATGAAGCAAATGATGTGTTAAAAGAATTCTATGTAAGTACAAGAAACAGTAATCCTGAAGAACAAGGACCGGTTCCAATCACAGCAAGACAGTTAGAAGCAATTATTCGTTTATCAGAAGCCAGTGCTAAAATTAAACTTAAAGAATATGTTGAAAAAGAAGATGCTGAAAAAGCTGTTAGATTACAAATGGCATGTCTTAAAGAAGTTGGTGTTGATCCTGAAACCGGAGAAATTGATGCAGATATTGTTAGTGGAGGAACTGCAAAATCCGACCGGGACAAAATCCAAAGAGTAACTGAAGAAATAAAATTACTCCAGGAAGAATATGCTGGAGATGCTCCTTTAAATCTATTGATTTCAAACATGGCTGAAAAATACGGCGTGAGTGAGGATAAGACCGAACAAATTATAAGAAACCTTGTTCAAAAAGGAGTAATCTATGAACCATCAACAGGATATTATAGAATAGCTTAAAAAAAATCTATAATTCCTACTTTTTTTAATTTTTAATCTTTACTATATTATAAACAATACATTAATAAATGATTAAAATCATACATTAATATATTATACTTATATACTAATTTTATATGGAGCGATTATATTATGGATAAATATGAAGATTTATTAGAAAGAGCAATAGACCAATTACCTCCAGAAGTATTTGAACATAAAAGATTCAAAATTCCTAAAGCTTATTCTGATATTCAAGGTAATAGAACATTTATTAAAAACTTTAAGGAAGTTGCAGAAGGTTTAAGTAGAGACCCACAACACTTATTAAAATTTTTAATGAGAGAATTAGGTACTGCAGGCAATATTGAAGGACAAAGAGCAATTTTACAAGGTAAATTCACCCATTACTTAATTAATGAAAGAATTGAAGATTATGTGGATAAATATGTAATTTGCCACGAATGTAACAGACCAGATACCAGAATTATCAGAGAAGGTAGAATATTCTTACTTAAATGTGCTGCTTGTGGTGCAACAGCA
>SUTL01000105.1 GCA_015062925.1 Methanobrevibacter thaueri | reverse complement strand
TTCCTCTTTAAGTAGGATTTATCGAAAATTTTATTAACTTAAGCAGGTTATATATTAATTTGATGTTATGATTTCACTTAGAAAAATAAACACTTTAATAATAATTATTATTGCAGTGATGCTTTTAAATCATGGTGTGTTATCTTTATTATATATGTATGGAGTTATAAATTACTCTCCTGATTTTCAAATAACTGGAAGACGTTTGTTTTACCCTGTTGTTGCACATATTATTATTAGTTTATATCTTTATTTTAAAGACAAATCCTATGGTGTGAACAGGTATTCTAATTTGATTTCAGATACCAAACAGCAGTTGATTACTGGAATCGGAATTATGGTTTTTGTAACTTTACATATTCTAGGATATTCTTTTAATTCCCTTGGAGATTCGGGAAGTTTTTATTTTAATGTATATCATTTTATTGTGGATAATTTATTGTTTGTTTCAATTGCTTTGCATTTAAGAATTTCAATTCCTAAATTATTAATCTCTTTCGGATTTTTTGATAAAAAAGAAGCTTATTTGAATTTTAAACAAAAAGTTAATTATTTTGTGCTGATTATATTGATTATTATGATTTTTGGTGAAGTAATATATTATGCAGGGGGAGTATTATGATAGATATTGTTATTGTTGGAGCAGGTATTGCCGGTTTAAGTGCTGCAATTAAAGCCTGTGATAATGATGGTGTTGTTTCATTAATATCTCCTGATTATTCTGAACGTTCACAATCTGTTATGGCAATGGGTGGTATAAATGCATCATTAAATACTAAGGGAGAGGATGATTCTGTAAAACAGCATTTCACAGATACTATGAATGGTGGTTGTATGATTAATAACCGTGATGCTGTGAAAAGATTATGTGATGATGCTCCAGAAATTATTAGTTGGCTTGAAAAAAATGGAACCTGTTTTTCCCGTGACAGTGAGGATAATATTGATATGAGAAATTTTGGAGGGCAGAAGAAAAAAAGAACTGTGTATGCAGGTTCAAGAACAGGTAAACAAATTGTATCTGCTCTTATAAATGCATGTCGTAAAAAGGAATTTGAGGGAAAAATTAAACGTTATACAGGGTATCGTTTTTTATCATTAATTTTCACTGATGAGAATGAATGTTGTGGTGTTAATTGTATTCATGAGGATAATGAGGAGATTAAATCTTTTATTGGTGATGCTGTTATCATTGCCAGTGGAGGATATAATTCTTTGTTTGGAAAAATACTTGGATCAATACAGAATGATGGTTTTACAACTGCTAAATTATTCACTCAGGGTGTTAAGTTGGCTAATCTTGAAATGGTTCAGTTTCATCCAACTACTGTTAAAACTCCTCAAAAAAGAATGCTTATAACTGAAGCTGCTCGTGGTGAAGGTGGAAGATTATTTACAATGAAGGATGGTGAAGCATGGTATTTTATGAAGGATTTTTATCCTGAACTTGCTGATTTAATGCCAAGGGATGTTGTTTCAAGAAGTATTTTTAAAGTTTCAGAGGGTGGTGAAAAAGAGGTTTTTCTTGATTTAACTCATTTGGATGAGTATACTGTTAAGGTTAAGTTGGATGAGGTGTATGAAATCTGTATGAAATATTTGAATATAGATCCTTTAAAAACTCCAATTCCTGTTTTTCCTTCGGTTCATTATTTTATGGGTGGAATTGAAACTGATGAGAATCATAAAACTAATATTAAAGGTTTATATGCTGCTGGTGAATGTTCCTGTCAGTATCATGGAGCTAACAGATTAGGTGGGAATTCACTTTTAGGTGCTGTTCATGGAGGATGGGTTTCAGCTGAAAATGCAGTGCTTGAAAAACCGAAAGGTGAAGTTATAAATACTTTGGATGAAGAGTTAAAATCATTAGAATCATACACTCCAAAAGATAAATCATTATCAAATACTTTAAATACTATTTCAGAGATTATGAATGATTCAATGGGAATATATAGGAATGAAGATGATTTGAAAATTGGATTGGACAGGCTGGATGGTTTGGATTGTAATGTTAATGGGAAATATTATGATTATCTTAAAGTTAAATTATTAATTATTCTTTCAAAGGCAAGTATTTTATCAGCATTGGCCAGGAAAGAGTCAAGGGGTGCTCATCAGAGAACTGATTATCCAAAAAGTAATATTGATTTTGAAAAATCAACTGGTGTGATTTATGAAAATGGCAGGATAGTGATAGTGTGAAGGTGAAGATTAAAATTGATGGTGAGTATCAAATCTTTGATTATGATGGTGATTTGAATATTTCAGTTATTACTTTACTTGAAAGATTGGATTGTCCGGTTGAATATTCCTGCAGTTGTCTTCAGGGAATTTGCGGTGCATGTGCAATGGTTATTAATTCAACACCTAAGCTTGCATGTAAAACCTTTTTAAATGAAGAGAGAATGGTTATTGAATATGATGAGATTATTATTGAACCATTATCTAAATTTCCATTAATCAGGGATTTGAAAGTTGACAGGTCTGTTCTTTTTGATGTGATGAAGGATTGTGAGTTGTGGTTAGAGAATGATTCAAATTATAATCCTGATGATTTGGATTTTGATTATGAGATGTCATTGTGTTTGATGTGTGGTTGTTGTACTGAGGTTTGTCCAAATTATAAAACTGGTGATTTTGTAGGAGCACATGTTGCTGTGTCTGCATCGAAATTAATTAATCAGGAAAGTGATGATGAGCATTTGAAAAATATGAAAAAACATTATAAAAAAAGGTTTTTTTCTCATTGTGTTAAGTCAATTTCTTGTGAGGATGTTTGTCCTATGGAAATTCCAACTCAAAGGGCTATTTCGAGGATGAACAGGAAATCTGTTTGGAGAATTTGGCAATTGTTAAATCTTTAAGTTTGTGAAGAATTATTTTTATACTAATTTTTTGTGATGAAAAACTATTTTAATTCACATTAAGGGAAATAAATATTATTTTTTATTCATGTTTTGTGAAATTTTTAGAAAAAAATCATACTAATTTAAATACCATAACACAACAAACTAAAAAATAACTAACACCCACCAAAGGGAGATGATTAAAATCACAGAAAATGAACAACTCACATTCCGTGAAAAAACAGACAAACGCATCCTGAAAAAAAACCCCTGGAAAGACTACAGACTACACATCACCGTACTAATACTAGTAATAATAGCCGAACTAATAGGACCAATAGAAATCCCCATAACCAAAGGCGTTGAAGTTTCAATAATGCCCCTACTATACTCAATGATCCTAGGACTAATCTGCTACCTTGCAAAACCAATAACCTGGATACAAAGAAAACAAGCACGAATCGCCGAAGGAGCAATGATGCTATTCATCGGAATACTAATAGCAAAACTCGCAATATCCAGCGGCCAATCAATACACCTAATCTTCGAAATGGGACCAGCACTAATGCTACAAGAACTAGGACACCTCGCAACAATTCTAATAGCACTACCCGTAGCAATACTACTAGGATTCAAACAAGAATCCATCGGAATGACAAACTCAATAGGTCGTGAACCAGAAGTAGCAGTAGTAGTTGACAGATACGGATTCAACTCACCAGAAGCAAGAGGAATATTCGCACTATTCATAATAGGAACAATAATCGGAACAGTATTCATCAGCTTCCTAGCCAGCCTAAGCACATCACTAATACCCCTACACCCCTATGCATTCGCAATGGCCAGCGGAGTAGGAAGCGCAAGTATGAACGCAGCAGCACTCGGACCAACACTCGCAGCATTCCCCACCCTAGAAACACAAATCGAAGCATTCGCAGGATTCAGTAACCTACTCTCATTCTCAATAGGAGTATACATAGTAATGTTCATCGCACTACCACTAACAGAAAAACTCTACTACAAATTAGAACCAAAAATAAGAAAAAAATAAGATAATACCAATGTTAATAAAATATGAAGAAATTATATAAATATTATAATATAAAAGTTATTATAAGGTGTTTTTTATGAATAAAAATCAAAAGATATTAATAATAGCTTTAATAGGTGTAATCATAGTATTAGGTGGTGCAACAATAAGCACTTTCTTAAAAGAACCCTTAAAAACTGTAGAATTATTTGAAAATGGTACAACAATTGAAGTAACAGCAAATACCAATCTTAAATCCCATGACAACTTTAGCACAATATATGTCACAGGAAAAAATACTACAATTATCGGAATAGACAATAATAACCTCGCAGGAGCATTAGTATCAAAAATGTTATCCTCATTAATCGCTGATACTGGAGAAATGCAAGATAACGGATTATACAAACTAGATAAAAATAGTATTATGGAATTAGGGGATAAATTAGGTCAAGGATATGATGATAAAAATATAAAAGAAGCCTACGTAAGTATAAAACATAATACCAGTATTAATCAAAGCATAATTATAATAGGTGTTGATGAACAAGAAATAAATAATATTATAAATAGTATACATTGGAAACAAGGAAAAACAACAAATACAACAAATGAAACCAACACAGAAACTTCCCCACAACCCAGCCATGAAAAAACATACCCATTCACTGCCGATGACGGGAGCATAATAGGATATTATCATGTAGGCGATACAGTTGAATATTTAGATCATATTTTCAAACTAAAATCTGATGGAACATGGGAAATGATTGGTGAATCAAAAGGCAGCAGCAATGATGCCTATAACCAAGGTTATAACGATGCATTAGACGACAGCGAAGATTATGATTATGATGATGATTACGAAACTTCCCAGTTCTAGCATTTAAACAAAACTTTTAAATTTGATTAGAGTAATATTTTCACTCAAATCAAATACCTTTTTTTATTTTATATTTAATAACTACAACCATTAAAACACAATATTTTTCTCCTAAAAACAATTATTCTTTTTCATCATAGAATGGTTGTTCTCCGCACATCCAGAGGTTTTGTGTTCCATCCATTGTGTCTTGGAGTTTGAATTGGGTTCCTGGGGCGATGATTATGTTTAAATCGTTGTCTGTTTTGATTGGTAGTATTTTTTTTGATTTTGGCATTAGTAGGATGTTGGTGTATTTTAGGTGTTCTTCATATTCTGGGTTGGTTGATGCGTAGAATGGGATGTTTGGTGTGAATATTCCGTCTGTTGCGTTTTCTACCATGAAGTTTGTGTTGTCTTTAATGAATAGTGTTGTGTTTTCTTCTAGTTCTATTGAGTGTTGGGTTAATGAATTTAAAACTTCGTTTAGGTAGTTTAGGAATTCTTTTTCTTCTTTTGTGGGTTCTTTGAATATGTTTAGGAATGTTTCGATTGACATGTTGATGTCGTATTCTGTTAGGGGATTTATTGTGATTAATGCGTATTTGTCTGTTTGTTTTAGCATTTCTGCTAGGTCGCTCATGTATATTGCTATTGTTGAGCTTTTTAGGTTGATTGATTCTATGATTTCGTTGCTTGTGAATAGTGGTATTGCTTTGTTTTTTTCATCATATTGCAGGTAGTTTATGTCGAAGCTTATTTGTTCTTGGGGTTCTATGATGTCTCCTGGTTTTGTTTTTTCTATTTCTTTGATTATGTTGGTGTTGTAGATTACTGGCATGTAGAGTTGGGATTTTTTTAGTGTTTCGATGAATTCTTTTTGTGTTTGTGGTGTTATTTCTTTTTTTATTATTTTTTCAAGTTTTGTGTTGTTAATTTTCATTTTTTTCTACTCTTTTGTTGTTTGTTATTGATTTTTTTTATTTGGATGTATATATAAGTTGTGTTTATTGTGTGGATGTGTGAAATATTTATACTATTAATTTTTTTTTTGAACAAATGACTATATATTTGTAAATATTCTATTAAAAATTGAACATTAATTTTGTGATTAATTTTAATTATTTATTAATTTGATTATAAAATACTAATTTTATCAAAAGTTATAAATAGTATACAATACAATATTATATAATTAAGAGGTGATTTTTTATGAAAATTAAAAATTTAATATTAATAAGTTTAATTATAATGTTTGTATTATCAGTTACAGCTGTT
>SUTL01000104.1 GCA_015062925.1 Methanobrevibacter thaueri | reverse complement strand
ACAAGGATTAACTTTTGCTGAAAAAGAAGAGCAAAGAATTGAAAAAGAAATGAAAATGGATGCTCTTAAAAAAGAAATTTCAAGTGATAATGATGTTATAGTTACAGTTCATGAGCAGCACAGAAGAGAAAACCTGAAAGACCAGGCTCTTGAAGATATTATTTTATCTGCTGATGAAGATTATAAAGAAATTGAAAAAGAAAGATTTGAAAAAGACAATCAGTTAAAAGCATTTGATGATCATAAATTGCCGGGTAAAAAGAATCTTGAAGACAACATATATGCTTATGTTGCAGCTGATGAAATAGGTTTAAAATCATCTGATGATTTATATAATAAACCTATAGAGGATGTTTCCAGTTCTGTTAAAGTAATTGTTGATGTTGAAGGACCGGTGCATGTAAGTGAAGTTACAAAAAGAATAAAAGAAAGTTGTAATATTAAACGTGCAGGGGCTAAATTGAAAAAAACAGTTAATAAAGCTATTGAAAATGCAGAAAACACTGGAGATATTATTAAAATAGGTGATTTCTTATATGATGTATCTAATAATGATGTGATTATCAGAAAAAGAAATAAACCAAATATTGATTTGATTTCAGATGAGGAAATTTCAAAAAGTATAGAGATTGTATTATTATATAATTCTAATATTTCAACAAATGAAATTCCAAAATTAACTTCCCGTAATTTTGGTTTTAAATCCACTTCTAAAAAGACAACTTCAAGAATTAATAGTGTTTTGGATTTAATGATTGCTGATAATAAAGTTAAAATTACTGATGATATTGTTGAACTTAAATGAGGTGGGTATTTTCCATGTCAACTAAGGTTAAATCTCCGGATAATTTACCAAATAAACCTGGTGTCTATATTATGCGTGATTCAACAGACACTATTATTTATATTGGTAAGGCGAAAAATCTTGTTAAAAGGGTTAAATCTTATTTCAGGGAAAAACTTGACAGGCCTAAAACTCAAATTTTAATGAGTCATTTTGATAGTTTAGAGTATATTATCACTAATTCTGAAAAGGAAGCTTTGATTTTAGAGGCTAATTTAATTAAAAAACATCGTCCCAGATATAATGTTCAGCTTAAGGATGATAAACGATATCCTTATGTTAAAATAACTAATGAGGAGTTTCCACGTTTAATTATTACTAGAAATCTTACTAAGAATGGTGTTTTTTATGGTCCTTTCACTGATACTGGTTCTGTTAAAAGAACAGTTAAGTTTTTAAAATCTTTATTTAAAATCAGAACCTGTAGGAATATGAATGGTCCTTGTCTTAATTGTCAGATTGATTTGTGTTATGCTCCATGTGACGGTAGGATTTCTAAAAGTGAGTATGCTGAGATTATTAATAAGATTGATTTGTTTTTCCAGGGTAAATATTCTACTATTGTTCGTAATCTGAAAAAGGAGATGAATGAAGCTTCCAGGAATATGGAGTTTGAAAAGGCTGCTGTTTTAAGAGATCAGATTGAATCGATAGAGGAGATTATGGAAAAACAGTTTGTTGATTTGGTTGATGATGATCTCGATCAGGATGTTATTGCAATTGCTTCTGGTGATGATGAGGTTGTTGTTATTATAATGCCTATTCGCAATGGTAAGATTGTGGGTAGGGATGATTTTTTAATGAGTGCTTCTCAATATGATTCCTCTTCAGAGATTATTTTTGCTTTCATACAACAGTATTATGGTTATAACCGTCATGTTCCAAAACAGATTCTTTTGGATGAGGATATTAATGATAAAGAACTTCTTGAGGATTGGCTGAGTGATTTAAGAGGTAATAAGGTTAAAATTAAAATTCCTCAAAAAGGTGTTAAATTAAGACTTGTTAAAATGGCTAAGAAGAATGCTGAGATTATTAAACATCAAAAGAAGAAAATGGAATCTGCATTAATTGAACTTAAAAAATATCTTAAGCTTGAGAAGTTGCCTCGTGTTATTGAAGGTTATGATATTAGTAATATTTCAGGTAAATTTGCTGTAGGTTCTAAAGTTTCATTTAAAGATGCTAAACCTAATAAGAAAATGTATAAGCATTTTAAAATCGAAACACCTGGTCCTAATGATTTTGCTATGATGGAGGAATTACTCACTCGCAGATTGAAAATGGTTGACCGTGACCCGGAACCTGATTTGATTGTTATTGATGGGGGTAAAGGTCAGTTGGGTATGGCATGTGGTGTTTTGGATGAATTAAATTTATCTCATATTCCAATTATTGGTCTTGCTAAGGAGTTTGAAGAGGTTTTTACTCCTAATTCTAAACGTCCAATTATTATTCCTAAAAATAATCGTGCTTTACATTTGCTTCAGCAGGTGAGAGATGAATCTCATAGGTTTGCAATAACTTATCATAGAAAACTGCGCAGCGATAATATTTCAGCCTCTTCACTTGATGATATTGTTGGTATTGGTAAAAAAAGAAAAATCGCTCTTCTAAAAGAATTTGAAACAATAGATAATATTAAAAAAGCATCAATTGATGATTTAGCAAAAACTAAGGGCATGAATCAGAAAACGGCTGAAAATGTCTATAATTATTATCACTAACTTCTAATAATTTTTTACTAAAAAATACTAATTTTTCATTAAATTTAAATATAAGTTTTATTAATAATGTATGTTATAAACGAATATTAAAAAGGTTCTATAATTATGGTAAAATGTCCACGATGTGGTTATGAAAACCCATCCACAGCAGTGTATTGTGATAATTGTGCTTATTTATTAGCTGATGATGATGGGAAAAGAATTAATAATCCTAAACGAGATAGTAATTGGAACATGGGTTTAGGTAAAAAAATTGCAATTGTACTGGGAATCATTGTTATTGCATTTTTATTATTCACTTTTGTTTATAATAATACTCAACCGTCAACTCAGGATTCATTAAACGTTGTTACTGATGATGGAACTTACAATCAATCTTCTTCTTATCCATATAAACTTGTAATTAACTATCCTGGTAGTTGGTATGCTGAATATGGTGATCCAAACTACCTTGTTAAAGAATCAGGTTCAGGTAAAAAGATTGTCACACTTGATTGTGCGGCCTGGGAAAGAGTTGCAATTGATGTTCAAAAACAGGATTATGATACTAGTAAACTTAAAGTTCAACTTTTAAAGAATGGTGCGGTTGTAGCTGAAGAATCCACTAAAAATGTAACAGGAAGAATAGTAATTAATTATAATTATTAAATCTGATTGATTTTTTCTTCCAATAATTCAACTAATTCTTCAGTTTGATAAATTCTAATTTCCTGTGATTCTTTATCTTTAAATATTTTAATAAACTCAATCATATCATTACATAATTGTTCATATTGAATACTTAATGTGTTATAATTATTTAAAAGGCCAAATGCTTTTTGCTGGTCTAATTTAGGATTGTCTTTTAGTATGCGTTCAATATTTGCAAAATGAGTTTCTATCATTATTTTTTCTTCTTCTAAAATATTAAGGTATTCTTGGATTTTATTTTCACTTGCCATTTTAATCACTTGTTTTTTTAATCTATGTTTGTGATATAAAATATAAATAGTTTCATTTATATAAATTGTTATGATTAAACAAGAGGGCATTAAGAATGATAAAAGTTGAAAATGTAAGTAAATCTTATGAATTAGATGATGGAACCAAGATTTGTGCACTTAATAATGTTAGCTTTGAAGTTAATGAAGGTGAAATCTTAGGAATCATGGGTAAAAGTGGTTCTGGTAAAACAACACTTTTAAGAGCTTTAAGAGGTGTTGAACATATTGATGATGGAAGTATTGAAGTAGGTAAAGTGAAAGTAACTTCATCATCTTCTCAATTTTATTATAATAATCTTAAAAAAGAAACTGCTATTCATCTTCAAAGATCATTTGGTTTATGGCCGGATACTGTGAGAGAAAATGTTTTAAGGAAATTATATGCGCGCAGATACTTTGATGAAGGAGATACTAATTTTGAAGTAGCTGAAAGTGAATTTGGTGATGAAGCAGATGAATTATTGGAACTTGTTTCTCTAACACATAAAAAAGACCATTATGCATCTGTTCTTAGTGGTGGTGAAAAACAAAGATTAATCATGGCAAGACAACTTGCAAAACAACCTAAAGCATTACTTCTTGATGAACCTGCAACAATGGCATGTCCTAAAACAAAACAGGAAATATTGGATGCTGTTAAAAAAATTAATGAAGAATTAAATATTACTGTTATTATAGTATCACATTTGCCTGATGTTCAAAAATACCTTGCTGATCGTGTTATTTTACTTGAAGATGGTGAAATTGCTGATGAAGGATCTGCTGGTGAAATATGTGATAAATTCATGGAAGATATGGATGATATAGTTGATATTAATAATATTTCAACTGATGAAGATGTTGTTGATGTAAAAGATATTTATAAAAGATTTTACTTGTTAACTGGTGGAGAAGTACTTCAAATTGAAGATATTAATTTTAAAGTTCAAAAAGAAAATATTTTAAGTATTATCGGACCTAGTGGTGCGGGTAAAACTGTGCTTTTAAGAATGCTTGCTGGTTTGGATGATCCTGACAGTGGTGAAGTATTATATAATGTTGATGGTGAATGGAGTGATGTTGATATTCCAGGTTTAAACCGTATGAAAATCCGTTCAAAATTAGGTTTTATGCATCAGGAATTTGCATTAACACATTATTCAACTGTTTTAAGTCAATTAGCCACAAGATTGGGTTATAAGAATGATGATATTGTTAAGGATGCTAAAGAGAGAGCTAAAAAAATAGGTCTCAGTGATGAATTATTAGATTCATTTTATTTACTTACAGATTTACCTGAAAATGAAGCTAAAGAACGTTTAAGACAAATTGGTCTTGATGGTGAAATATTAAATGATTTATTCCCTAAATTCCCTGAAACAGCAACAAAAGAAGCTGTGGCGGATATTTTTGAAAGTCTTGATTTGGATATGAGTATTCTTCACAGAAAATCCTATGAATTATCCGGCGGTCAGAAAGTACGTGTAATGCTTGCTTTAATATTAATTTCAAAACCTAAATTCTTACTATTAGATGAACCGTTTGGAGATTTAGATCCTGTAACATTAAGAGATGTTACTAATGCTCTTAAAACAATATCTAAAGATTATGGTATTACAATAATTATGATTTCACATAATACTGATTTCATTAAAGAATTATCCAATCGTGCAGTCTTTATGGATGATGGGAAAATCATAGATGACAGTGAAAACATAAATGAAATTGTAGATAATTTCATTGATTTCTGCCATGCAGATTATCTTAAAGGAGAATAACATATAATGTTTAATATAATTACAGTACCTGTTGACGGGTCTGATTATTCTTATAAAGCAGTTGAAGTTGCTTTGGAGATTGCTGTTAAATTCAACTCTAAAATTGCAGCTGTTCATGTGATGAATGAATTTTCATTTAACAGTTATGATGAACAGGAAAGTGCCGGTGAAGAAATATTGGCGAAAGTCACCGGTATGGCAGGTAAGGTTGATGTTGATGTTACTCAACATTTACTCACTGCTGATCCTTTAAGGGATATGAAATTCATTATTGACCAAACCCGTGCTGATTTAGTTGTTATTCATGCTCATGGTTTGAATAATAATCGATTCGTATCATTTGATGAGAATAATGTTTCAGATACTCAAATCGGTTCTGTTTCAGAAAGACTTCTTAGAACTTCCAGTGTTCCAGTTTTACTGGTGAAATAATTATTTTAAATTCCTTATTTTTTCTTTTTTTATGGTATTTTTTACTAAACTTTTAAATAATATAAAATACTATATTATTCATAACATAAATTGTTTATAAAAAGGAGAATTTTTTTATGATTGTTAAAGATTGGTGCTCATTCTGTGGAGAATGTGCCGGAGTTTGTCCGAGAAATTTAATTCAAGTAAGGGAATATTCATTAGTTTTTAATGATGATGAATGTAGAGATTGTGACACATGCGTTAAAGCATGTCCTATAGATGCATTGGAAAAAGAGGATTGATTAATATGATTGAAACTGATGTTATAGTAGTTGG
>SUTL01000006.1 GCA_015062925.1 Methanobrevibacter thaueri | reverse complement strand
TCACGAAATTGCATCCTGTGCAGCTAAATTAGCACAAGAAGCAAGAGAAATTGAAAAAGCAAATGATACTGTTTTAAGAACACCTCACATGAAAGAAGGTAATCCAGGTTCTAAAACAGATTTAATTTCAAAACCAGAATAAGGTAGCTGATTTGCTACTTTTATTTTTTTATTTTTTTTAGTGGTTTAATAACCATTCTGTAAAATCAACACTGCCGGCAGGGTATTCTCCACCGTTTTCAATTATATTTTCTATTAGGGTGACTGTTTGGGGTATTGTTAGGTTGCTTATATCTATTTCATATACTTTGTCGTGGTATTTGTCGTATGCTTCTGCTGTGCATACTCCCAGTGCTTCTGCTTCTAGGTTTTCTTGGATTTTTGTTTCTGTGTATTGTCTTTGTTTTAGTCGTTTTTCTAGTATTTCGGGGTTTACTCTTAGTACGATTATTTTGTCTGCTCCGTTGCATAGGTGGCTTAGGTGTCCTTCAAATATTAGTAATTCATCACTTTGTGTTAATTCATATACATGTTCGGATAATTTATCAACATCAACAATCTGATATCCTTTTTTTTCATCAACACCTAACACTAAATCATGTTCAAATACTATATCATTAATTTTAATTAAATGTCCTTTTAATTTAGATGATATTGTTGTTTTACCTGTGCATGGAGTGCCAGTGATAAAAACAGAAGTCATGAAAACCCTCCCTGAATAATAATTATTTTTTCAGAATAACTCTTAAAACATCCTCATCTGCAAGAACATGATCCGGACCAACTTTCTGACCCGGAAACTTAACAGAATCACCCCACACCTTAGCATGACGGAAATTCTTAACAAACTCACGATGCAACTTACCACAAGCATCAATAACAGTAGAACCCTTCTTAATAACCAAAGGATCCTCCATATCAGCCTTCCTACCCTGAGGCTTCAAATAAACCCTAACAAGATCAAGATTATCAAAAATCAAATCCTTCAACTCATCAATATTAGTATTCTTATCAGCAGAAATAGGAATAAACTCAGGAATATACTTCTTCAACTCCTCAATATAAGCATCATCAACCAAATCCACCTTATTCAACAAAATCAACATAGGAACATAAGACTTATTACGATCAAGCACATCAATAAACTGATCCATAGTAACATCATCACGAAACAAAACATCAGCATTAATATAACCATACTCATTTAAAATAGACCTTATAGTTTTCTCATCCAAATGAGTTAACTCACAAGTACTGGAAACCTTAACCCCACCAAGCTTTTTCCTCTTAACAGTAACATCCGGAGGCTGTTCATTAGGCCTAATACCAATAGCCCGCAACTCCTTAACAATCACTTTCAAATGCTGTGGATTTAAAGTATCAAGAACAATTAAAATCAAATCAGCAGTACGTGCAACAGATAAAATCTCCTTACCTCTACCTTTACCACTACTAGCACCAGTAATAATACCAGGAATATCAAAAACCTGGATCTTAGCATTCTTATGCTCCATAACACCAGGAACAATATCTAAAGTAGTGAACTGATAAGCACCAACCTTACTCTCAGCATTAGTAATATTATTTAAAAGAGTTGACTTACCCACAGAAGGAAAACCAACTAAAACAACAGTTGCATCACCTGATTTTTTAACATGGAAACCCTGACCTTTACTACCACCACTACTTCTCTGCAAAGACTCTTCCTTAAGCTTAGATAATTTAGCCTTTAACTTACCAATATGATGGGAAGTAGCTTTATTATAAGGAGTTTTCTGGATTTCCTCTTCAATTGACTTAATCTTATCTTCAATACCCATTCTAGTAATTACTCCCATAAAAATTAGTTATACATTTAATATTTAATTTGTATAATATATAAAAATTTTGGATAAATACCAATGGGGATGATTCATTCAAAGAATAATAAAAAAAAGATAAAAAAAATAAAAGTAGTTTTAAATTATAAAACTACCTTCCGGCTTTGGTATGGTCAAAGTTAACATTAAACAACATCACACCACTTTCAGAATGAACAGGTTCAAAGATATCCTGACCTGCACCACCAAGTAAATACAACTTGGTAAACATGGAATCAGTAAGATTATTACTCATTAAAATAGGAGTGTACTGATTATTATCACCCATTACAAACAAGGTATAATTACCATCACTACAACCTTTAATAGATTCATTCTTAATAATCTGACCATTCTCAATAATAATCTGATTAGATGCTTTTAATGGATTATACTCACTACCATTAACCTTAATAGGCTCACCAGAATCAGTGTAAACAGATTCAATATGAGCATTAGTATTATTACCATGACCTCTTTCAATCACAGCATTAACAGTCATACCTTGATCTTCTAAAACCTCAAGTTTACCACTGGAACCTTCCTTAACAGTAACCTGATCATAAGGCACATAATAATTATAATTCTCAGAAGACTGATTATTAAAGTCCCAAGCACCAAAGTAACTCCACCAACCAGCTTTTTGAAGCATATCACTGGAAGCAACAAAAATAACAGGTCTAGGATTCTTTGGATGAGTATATTTAACAACCTGCTTAGCCTCATCACTAGTTAAATTATACTTAGTGGTTAAAGTTTTCAACGCATCACTTGAAGTTTTAGGTAAAATATCAATAATAATACTAGTAGTTTTACCCGGTTCATTAGTAATGTTAGTTAAATAATCATCAGCTAAAGTACCTGTAGTATCTAACATTCTAAAAATACCTGCGGATAATTGCAAATCACTAGTAGTCATAGCCTGACCCAGCCAGAAAGCACGTTCCCCTGACTGAGAACCTCCATCGAATGTTACTTGTCTGTCAGCAGCAACTTCGAAGAGGTAACCGAAGTCCCACCAGGATGTAATAACAGTATCCTTAGGTTGAGTTTCATCAATCCACTCCATAGCATTCCACATGTAATCATTAGTACCTGGAACAACCTGATCAGAAGTCTGCCAAGCACCACAAATACTAGGTGAAACCAATGCAATAACTAATGCGAAAATTAAAACATATTTCTTAAGAGGAATATGAGTTTTATCAGCACTATTATCTTTAAGAGCATAAATAGTAAATAATCCAACAGCAGAAATTGCAACAAATATTAAAACACCATATAAAGTGTTTATACTTGCAAGTGGAACTGCAGTGAGGAAAGCACAGAATAAAATAGCAACAGTTAACCATTTATCATTATTAAATCTGTTCTTAATATAATCACATGCATAACCAACAAAAATACCTGCTAAAAGACCAAATGGTAATACTAAAGTAGTAATGAACCTTGAACCACGAGTAACAGCTAAAATAGTAACAAGTACCCATACAACAAATAATGTTGCATATAATACTGTTAAACGTTTATCCCCTAAAATCTCATTATCTCCACCAAATTTCAAATCAGTAAGAGATACTTTAAACTTACGACTGTCATCAAGTTTACGTGAAGCAGATAATCTTTTACCTTTATCAGGTTTACTACTAGTTTGTTTAGGTTTAACTTTCCTGTACTTCCATGCTCTGGAAACAAGAATATATAAAACAATTAAACCAGCAAATAAAATAGCAATACCACCAATACCGTTAATAGCACCATTAGTATTAGCTAAAAACATAGAATTCATTCCGGCACCTAACATATTAGGAGCTTGCATCTCTGCAACAGAAATAAGTACATTCGGGAATCCACCAATAACAACAGAAGCAGATTGCAAGTTAAGCAAACTGGTTACTCTTGAAAATATTCCTAAAACACCATCAAGGCCTTGGAATACTGCAAGTCCTATAAATGCAACTATACCAATAGTTACAATGGATAAGAATTCTTTATTATGTATAAGTCGTTGTAAAATATTCGGATAAGATTCTCTGTCTTTATCAACATTAAATACAAATGTTGCAATTAAATATGCAATAGCAAACACACCCATCATTGCAACGTAAAAGATCCAACCTGTCCATTGAATGGAAAACAGTCCAATAGAACCAATTGATAATATTGCAAATACGATTTTCCAGATAATGTTGTCGCTTCTAATCGATTCAACAAAGAAGAAGACGAAAAACAATGAGAATATGTAATAGAACATATCTGTATCGAAAAATCCTGGGAATGTGTGTGAAAAGTAATTCGGAGCAAGCGCAATAACAAGAGCAGCAACAATAGCCCCATAATCATTAGTCAATCTTCTAGCAAAGATAAATGCAGGAATTACACATAAAGTTGAAATAATCGCACCTGCCCAGAAAGCAACTTCCTTAACAGACATATCCCAACCAAGGAAATTATTAGCCATATCATGCATCCATGAAGTCAGATAAACAATACCCAGCTCATAATTAATCTGATTTCCTGTTGGGGCATACCTATGCATATCCCATTCACTATCATTTACCATTTTATCTCCTACATAACCGTGATCTACATAATCATTAGTCAACCGATAGTTATAATATGAATCCATCTCACTAAAATACGGAAGACCAGATGAATCAGTGTATAAAGCTTTTCCTTCATCATCAAAAAAATTAAGATCAGCTGCAGGCATTTTTAATGCAAAAACAATTGATAAAAGAATAATAACAATAATTGCTCCTTTACCTATTGTTAATAATGTTTCTCTATTCATTAAAATCATCTGTCTAATTTTTTTTATATTAAAATTTGATAATTATATTAATATGATAAAAATATATTAATTCCATCCAAAATTCAACAGAATGGGAAAAAATATTTTTATTGATTCATATATTTAACATTACTAATATTAAAAGATTATGTTATATTATATAATAAAAAGAAAAAATAGAAGAAAAAATAAAAAAATAATATTATTTTTTTAATTTATGAGGAAGCTCCTCAACAGAACATGTAAACCTGCATTTCGGAAAACCGCTGCAACCAATAAAATCACCATATCTGCCTGAACGTTTAAGTAACTTCTTCCCACACTCAGGACACTCACCAACCTCCTTAGGTGCATGTTTTTTAGTAGTTTCCTTACCACAATTAGGATCAAGACAAGCTCTCTGACGAGGCTTACCAAAAGATATAATAGGAAGACCACACTTCTCACAAGTCTTTTTAAGAAAATGAGTTCCTTTAGGAATAGAATAACTTGTAGTACAATCAGGATAATTAGAACAACCCACAAAAGAAGACTTAGTCTTAGGAGAATATCTTTTAACAAGATTGCCTCCACAGCTAAGACAGGTACCAACAATATTACTTGCCTGATAAGCCTCATAAAGCTTACTGCCAATACCCTCTACATTCTTATCAATATCAACAAGAATCTCCTTAACATCCTTCTCACCTTCACTAACAACACTGTCTCTGCTAGTTTTATTCTGATTAATGCCCTCAAGCTTAACCTCTAAATCCCTTGTTAATTCCTCGGAGGTTAAATCATTACAATAAGTACTTAAAGTATCAATTAAATTCTCACCTAATTCGTTAACTTCAATCTTAGTACCGGCAATATATTTTCTATCATATAACTTATCAACAATATCAGCACGTGTTGCTTTAGTTCCAAGATTCTTTTTCTCAAGTTCCTTAATCAAAGAAGCCTGATTATACCTAGCAGGAGGTTTAGTTTCCTTCTCATCCTTAATGAGTTCTTTAACACTCATCAAATCCCCTTCCTTAACATCCGGAAACTTCTCATCATCAATCTTTTTAAACGGATAATGCTCCATCCAACCTTTATGAGTAACACGTCTTCTGTTGAACTTAAATTTCTCACCCTCAATATCCAATGTTGTCCTCATGGATTCAAACTCAGCAGACTCGAAAAATACTGCAATAAACCTGTAAACAATCAAATCATATATTTTCTGTTCATCTTTATTCAAATTAGTAGGTAAAATACCAGTAGGGTGAATAGGAGGATGCGCAGCATCTTCTTTCTTACCATTATGAGGGACTAATTTGTCTGGAAGTTTATCAATATGTGCTTTAAATTCACTGTTTTTAGATAATTGTTTAAAAATATTATCAAAACCAAGACTCTCAGGTAACTTTTGAGAAGAAGTCCTAGGATAGGAAGTAAAACCTGCACTGTAGAGATTCTGAGCAGCAACTTGGGTTCTTTTAGGAGAAAAACCAAAAACATTATAAGCTTCAGCTTGAAGACCACTTAAATTAAAAGGCACAGGAGGTTTAGTTTTAGATTTTGTGAATTTAATTTCATCAACAACAGCATCCTTACCTTCACATTTAGCAAAAATTTCCTCAGCAAGATCCTTATCAAAAATATTGCCTTTAACATGTTTAATTTCAATATCCTCAAAATCAAGAATCGCCCTAATATTCCAATAAGGTTCAGGGACAAACTCCCTAATCTCTTTTTCACGATCAACAAGAATAGATAAAGTAGGAGTCTGAACACGACCAACAGATAACTTCAAAAACCTTTTCTTTGTTTTTCTAACAGAATCAGATAAAGCAATGGAAATATTCATTCCAAAATAATAATCAAGAATATGACGAGCAATACCATTATCCACCTGATGCATATCAATGTCTATTCTGTTTTCATAAGCATCAATAATGTCTTTTTTAGTTAAAGTGGAAAATTTCATTCTTGATGCTTTATCAAGAGAATCTTCACCACAAGCATACTTTAAAGCATTATAACCAATTAAAGTACCTTCAACATCATAATCGCAAGCATGAATATAAGAATCAGCATTTTTCCCAAACTTCTTAATAGCATTCAAATAATTTTTGGTAAAAGCACTGCTCTTACTGGCCTCATAAGACGGAACCCACTCTAAATCAAAAGAAATCTTATATTTTTGCTCTTTAGGAATTAAAGAATACAAATGGCCAACACCAGAAACAACAGTAATATCCTTTGAATCTCTCTTAAGTTCCCAATATTTGACTTTTTTATTATATAATTTCTTCTTAGCACTACTTGAAAGTGCTTTAGCTATCTTTTCCGCTGAACTAGGCTTTTCGCAAATAATCACTTCATGCATTTATAAACTTCCCTACCTTAATTTTTACAAATATATTTTAATGAAATTAGTAATATAAAAATATTTCCATAAAATAAATTATAAAATAAATAAAATAGTTATGAAGATTTTAATTTTATAAAATCTTCAATTATTTCTAATCCTTTTTTTAAACTATAAATAAATCGATCTAACTTTTACCTATAATCTGGATTATAATTTTTAATCTAAAATTTCTTTTAAGGCAATAGCTAATTTGTGATTATCAATCTCATCACGAACAGCAATTCTTATATATGATTTGCCTTTACATCCTTTTTTATCGGATAAATCTTTAATAAATAAATTATAGTCATTTAATAATTTATTTGTTAATTCATAACTATTAATATCTCCTAAAACTTCGCACATAATGTAATTTGCTTGTGAAGGAATGATTTTTAAATTATTAATAGTTTTTAATTCATCAATGTATATTCTTCTTGCATTTTTGAATTTTTCTAATCCTTCAAGATAATCTTGTTTGTATTTTTCAAAAATTTGAAGATAATATTCTGCAAATGAATTAATGTTCCATATTGATAAATCTTTTTTAATATAGTCAATTAATTCAATGTTTGATGATGCTAATATTCCTAATCTTAATCCTGGAACTCCAAATGATTTTGAAATACTTTTAACAACAATTAAGTTAGGATTGTCGTCTAAAATTTCTTGATCTAAAAATGTTGGTTCGTCTTCAGCATCAACAAAATCTATAAATGATTCATCAATAACAAGAGTTATTCCTTTTATTTTAGACCATTCGATTAATTTTAAAACATCATTTTTATAAATATAATTTCCAGAAGGATTGTCAGGATTAATAAATACTAACATATCAATATTTTTATTATCAAAGAAGTTTATTATGTCTTCTGCACAGTATTGGAAATTGATTGTTGATGAATCAAAACTTATGATATTATCTGGATTCATTCTATTTGAATATTCTTCAAAAGTAGGTATTATTACTCCTAATTTAGAATCTTTGTTCAAAACATGTTCAATTAATGATTTAATAATTTCTGAAGCACCATTTCCCACACATACATTATTTATATCTATTCCAAAATATTTGGAAACAAGTAATGAATTAATATCTAATCCTGAAGGGTAATTTACAAGCAATGATTTGAAATTAGATTTTAATTCAGATATTAAAGATTCTGGGGGGTAATATGGATTTACAAGATAACAGAAATCAATCATACGAGGATATCTCCAATATCCTCCATATCTTGAAGTAAATTTGTTTAATTTAGATTCATAAGGTGCAAAAATACTTTCGGCTATATTTAAATCTTGAATATCATCGATTTCATACCATTTTTCATCATCTAATATGCGTACATTTATATTAGATTCTTTAAAATTAGTAATTACTTTTAAAACTTGTTCATAATATTCATTTAATCCAAAAGCTTTAATATATGCTTCTAAAAATGGAATATAATAATGTTGGGAGAAATGATTTGAAAATTTGTATATGTTGACTGTTTTATAATAGTCAGTTACATCATCAAATGAAAATTGATCTTTTGAATAAAAGTTAATTATATCTTCATTATTTCCAACAGTCACAACAGTTCCATCCATCCAACTTTCAAATTTAGCAACAACGGCTAAATTAGGACGTTCGTCTTCGATTAAATCTTCAAGAATATTTGTATCAAAAATTAAATCTGATTCTAAAATTAAACAATCAGATTCCTCTAAATATTTTTTAGCTAAAAACAATGAGTAAATATTGTTGGTTTTATCATAATTTTCATTAAAAACATATTCAATTTTAGTATTGATATTTAGTGTAGAAATAAAATCGATTAATTTTTTTGCTTGATATCCTACAACTAATACAATTTTATCAAGGTTAAACTTATCTAGCTGATTAAGCATTCTTTCAATTAATGTAGTGCCATTTACATCAATCATACATTTGGTTTTATCTTTTGTTAGTCCTTTAAGCCGTTTACCCATGCCGGCAGCTAATATTATAGCATCCATTAAATCACCTGATTTATTTTTATTTCATAACAAAAGATTTATATTGTGTTTCTGTTTGTTTATTTGAATCCATAAATATGTCATGTGTGGTTATTTTTTTACAATTTAATTTTTTGAAAAATTCAATATATTCTCCTTCGGTTCTGTAAATAGCATTATAATCTTCTTCTAATTTATCAGAATAAAAGTCTTTAAGTGTTAGTCTGGAGTCCATACATGAAATAGGTTCTGTTATAAATATTTGTCTGTCTTCGTTAAGAACTTCATTTATTTCATTTATTATGGTTAAAATATCATCATCATTGATATACATTAACATTTGACTTATTAGAAGTACATCAAACGGAGGTTTGATTAATAATTCATCAATCTTAATATCATAAGCAGACATTACTTGGAAGTTACAATTATCATAGTTGTTTGTTTCTTTAGCAATTTCAATAAGATTTTCAGAATAATCTAATCCAAGATAAGATTCACATTTGTCATGGAAGAATTCAGCCCATCTTCCAAGTCCACAACCTATTTCTAAAACTTTTTTATTTTTTAAATCAATATTTTCTAAAAATAAATTAGTTTCTTCAATATTTCTTTTCTCAGAATTTTCTTTGTCTTGAAATAGTACTATACTTAAATTACTATCTACATCTTTATTTGCTCTTTTATTAAAAAAATTTTTAACTTTATCAGAATTAATAGATTCTTTTTCACCATATAATCTTGCCATTATTAACACCAACTTTAATAAATATTATATTTGTTTAATTATTATAAATAATTTTTTACTATAACTTAAATCGGATTATTCTTCCTATAAATCTAATTTTTTAAAAAATATATTGGTTTTGAATTAATAATTTGAATAATTTGCATATTAAAGTTAATTTAATTAACTTTTAAATTATTTTATATAATGTAAATATTTAACTTAATATTTTCCAAAATCAATTTGACGAGTTATATGATTGTATCGATCTTCTTTCGGAGGTAATTTCATATAATCTCCATAAATACTTGTTAATATTTCATCATAATTATTTGGTATATTAACCATTATATCTTCAAATTGAGCTTTTTGAATAGGTTTAAACCCTTTTTTATTAAAGATTTGAGGATATTCTTCAACAGTCACTGAAACATCGAAAACATCCTTAGCATCAGGATTATGATATTTCATAATAAATTTTGAATAACGTTTTTGAATATCTGCAGGTTTAATATTAAATAGTTTTAAAAATAATTGAATAATATTTGTAATGGTTCTTGGAATAAATGATAAATTTGGAACTTTAATTTTTGACATAATTATTATTTTACTGTAAAAAAATGCTTTTTTAAGTTGAATATATCTTTTAATTTTATTATCACTTAAATCATCTAGTACAAAAATATCTATATTAATACCTAAATTAAAATTAACTTGATTAACCCATTCTTCTTCAAAAATTGTGCCTTTAAGAACTAGTTTTGAAAACAAATAAAAATAATCCTCTTCTGTTTCTTTGCATAATAAATAATACTTATCATTATATGATTCATTGAAGATTTTTTTAAATTTATCATAATCTTCTCTAAACATTATGACATCTAAATCATCATCCCAAGGAATAAATCCTTTATGACGTATTGCACCAATTAGAGAACCTCCATAAATATAATAATCTAAATTATTATCTTCACAAATTTCAATAAAATCTTTTAAAATCATTAATTCAGTATTTTGCAAATGTTTTAGAGTTTTATCATCATATTCTGTATATTTCAATTTATCCCAACTTAAATTTTAAATTATATGTATATTAATCAAAAATATAGTGATACTTACAATAACTATATAAAAAAAGAAATATTTAAAAATTTCCAATATATAATACTTATTTATCAATAATATTTTTTATTTTTCAAAAATTAATTGTGTAATAATATTTGAATTGAATTAGAGGTATATTAAAAAATAATAAAACTAACAAAAATATAATATAATAATATAAACTTTAATAAATTAATTTCCACATATGTTTGAATTATATTTTGAATAATTATTATTAAATATTATGGAATTAGACAATTGAGAGGATTTATATGGGTAATAGAGAATTTGATTTCAGTGACTTAGATTCATTAATACAAGAGGATAAATTTGAAACAAGTAATATTTTTAATAGAAATTATACTTTAGAATATGGATTGGGTGGATGTTTATTAGATTATATTGGTTTTGAAAAAAATTATAAGATTAAAGCATTTTTTGAACATGGAATTAGTTTTTCAGATGATGTAAAAGATAGTATGAGAGTTCATGAATCATTACCTAGTATTATGTCTTCTAATTTCAGACAAAATGTTATTTTAAGTCAGAAAAATAATAATGGTGCATATGCTATTGGCCCATATATCGCTTATGCTAAATCATTATTAACAGATGAGGAAATACAAAATGAAAAGAAAAGATTAGGTAAAAATTTATTAATTTTTCCAGCCCATTCTACTCAATTATCTCAGGTGGAATTTGATTTCAATGGTTTTTGTAAAAATATATCTGATATAGGAAAAGATTTTGATACAATTCGTGTCTGTTTGTATTGGAAAGATATTAAAAATGGATTTAATGAAATTTATGAAGATTATGGTTTTGATGTTGTAACTGCAGGACATATAAACGATCAATTATTTTTACATAGATTAAGAAGTTTAATAGAAATTGCTGATGTTACTATGTCTAATCAAATAGGATCTCATGTGGGGTTTTGTTTTCATTTAAATAAACCACATTATCTTATTAAAACTGAAAATATTGTTTATAAACCATCTAATAGTTCTAATGTAACTAAAATTAGATTTGGTCAAGAAAAAAAATTAAGTAATCAGGATGAATTAGATTACATGAAATTTTTATTAACTCAACATAATGCAGATTATGATAAATTAATGCCATTGTTGGATAAATATTTTGGTTTAACTAATGTTAAATCGAAAGAAGAATTACAGGATATCTTTAGAGAATGTGAAAAAAATTATTCTAACTTGAAATTTTATTTCGGTTTTTTCAAGTTGGCTAAAAAATATTTTTCATCATTATTTGGTTATTTTTCCAATAAATAATCAATATTTCAATGAATAAAAAACTTATTTGAAGATTTGAATAAGGAATAATTTTTAATTTATTCAATATAATCCATACTGACAGGAGTTCCTTTTTTTAAATCTTTCACAACTTTTTTTCCAAGTATTTTATTCAAATATTTCGGATGTAAACCAAATCCAGGTCTAATTGAGCGAACATTAGCTTCTGTTATAATTTCTCCTTTTTTAATATCTTCAACAACAAATAATGATTTTGAAAATTCCCTATTTGATTTCATTTTATCTGATAACTCATAACTAATATTACCTAAAGCTTTTTCAATGTTTCTTATTGAATCAACCATTTGTTTAAATTCATATGGCTCCATAGAAAATTCTGAATCTGGACCCCCCATATTTCTATCTAAAATAAAATGTTTTTCAATGATATTAGCGCCTAAAGCAACTGCTGCAGAAGATACTTCGCAACCTAATGTATGATCAGATAAACCAATTACACAATTAAATTTATTAATCATATCTGGTATTGTATTTAAGTTAATTTCTTCTAATGGTGCAGGATATGAAGAAGTACATTTTAAAAGAGCTATTTGATCATTTCCCATATTTAAACAAGTTTGAATAGCCAGTTCAATATCTTCGATTGAAGCAATACCTGTTGAAATTATAATTGGTTTTCCTTTACTTGCAACATATTCAATTAAAGGAATATCCGTTATTTCAAATGAAGCAATTTTATAAGCAGGCACATTTATTTCTTCTAAAAAATCAATAGAAGTTTTATCAAAAGGTGATGAAAAAACAATTAAACCTAAATCCTCGGCGATTTTTTTAAGTTTTGGTTGCCAATCCCATGGCATATATGCTTCATCATATAAATCATGAAGGTTTTGTCCATCCCAAACAGTTCCTTGATTAATTTTAAAATATTTATTATCACAATCAATTGTAATTGTATCTGGTGTAAAAGTTTGAAATTTAACTGCATCAGCACCAGATTGGGCAATAGATTTAATTGTTTTTACTGCAATTTCAAAATCATTCATATGATTGGCTGAAAGTTCAGCAATAATAAATGTAGGATTTCCTCCACCAATAATTTTATCAGATATTTTAAATTTCATTTAAATTCAACTCTTAATAAATTTTAATGCTTCACAATTTTTAATTATAATTTCTTGATCTAATTTAAAACCCATACTTTTAAAAAAAGAAATTGATTTTACATTTTCTTTTTTTATATAGGCAACTATTTTATCAAATTCGCCTAAATATTCAATTCCTTTACTTAATATGTATTTTGATAATCCTAATCCCCTATATTTCTTATTTAAACTAATACTAATTACTGGGTATTCTTCATCTAAATCAAATCTAAGCTGGCCAATTATATCATTTTCATATTCTAATACTAAAAATTTTACCAGTTTGTTTTTTAAAATATTTTTAAACCATTTTTTGTGCTCAATTAATTCTATCTTTTCAGAGTTAAATGAACTTTTTCTAACATCCTCGTCATTAGCTAGTTCAAAAATTTTTAAACAATCAGCTTCATTAATTTCTCTGAATTTTGAATGTTTTATATAATATTCATTTAATATATTTTTAACAATATTTAAAGAACCTTTTCCATTAATAGCTTCTGTTCCGTTTATTTTTTTAATTTCACGATTTTTTTTATTTTGTAATAATTTAATTTTATCGGATATATTGTTTAATAAATTTTTATCATTCCAACATCCTGCATATTCAATAAATTCAATTTTTTGGAAATTATTTATATTGTCCTTTTGATTGTCTATAATTCCAATGGATATAGTTGGAATTCCTAAACATGCTAATTCATATAAGGTTTGTCCACTTGATGAAATCGCTAAATCAACATTTTCCATTATTTCCAGTATTTCTTTTGAATTTGGGGAATAAAACAATTCACAATTATCATTTTTCAATGATTCTATTTCAGAAATATTATTAAAACTATCTGCAATAATAATTTTTTTTTTAAATTCTTTAAAATTATTATTTAAAAAATTTAATAGTTTTGGAGTTAAATTTCTTATGTCATTGCCTCCAGTTGTAATTAAAATATTTTCAATTGAATCATTGATGGTAATAGCATTGCAATTCCAAAATTCACTTCGTAATGGTGAAAATTCTGATCCAAGTAAATATTTAATTTTATCATCTTTAGGATAATTAAACTCTTCTGCATTTATTAAACCATTGACGACAATGCCTTTTGGATATGTTAATCTAATATTATCATCAAAATAAATAGTTAATGAGGAATTGTTGGATATTTTTTCATAAATTTCAATATTCGCAAGATAAGAATCAATGATTACAATATCATCAGGTTTTATAAATGATAAATCATTTAACCAATTTTTAATTTCAAAATCTATATCAGAAAATATTGTTTTAATTGAATTATCACCATTAATAATTAATTTAGGTTGAAAATTTCTATAATTAAATGCTTCGTAGATGGATTTACAACGGGTAATATGTCCTAAGCCGATATTTTTTCCACCTTCAGTCAAAATAATTATTCTCATTTTAAACTCCGATTTGATTTTCAATAAATGTTTTTGCTTTATCTAAATCTTGTTTATCGCATAATTTGATAGTTTCCTCTAGTTCCTCTTCTAAAGTATTAAAAACTTTTTTCTGAACAATATCTTGATTTATATATTTAAGCCATGGTTTTTGATTAAATAGTTCTAAAATGTCTTTTAATTTGAAAAAATTATTTTTTTCATATAAATTATCATAAATGACGCATAATAATGCATAATCTTGAGGTGTATCTAGTGTAATACGAATGTCTGAGTTATCATTATTTTCATGAAATTTATTTATTTTAAACTCATTTGGATGAGACTTATAAATATAAGGAGTTACATGTTCTTTTTCATATTTTTCTGTTGCATTCAAATAAGCTTTTTCTAAACTATCAAAATTTATTACTTCGCAATCAATTCCTCTAGGATAGGATTCAATTAAACTATTTGATGTATAATCTACATTTGAATCTAGATGATTTTGGATAATTGTGTCAATTATTTCCCAATCAACACAGGGACAGTCACTAGTGATTCTAACAATAATATCTAAATTAAATTTAACTGCTGCTTTATAATATCTTTCTAAAACATTATCTAAACTACCTCTGAAATAAGGAGTATTTTCTTTAATAGCTACATCTATTATTTCATCATCTTCTTTGTTTGTTGTAGTTGCGATAATAACTTCATTTAATAATTTAGATTTTTTTACTCTTCTAATATCTTGCTGTAATACACAAGTATCACTGCCATAGGGGAGTGTTTGTAAAACTTTTTTTGGAAATCTTGTTGATGAAGTTCTAGCTTGAATAATGGCTCCAATTTTCATTTAAAATTCACCAATTACTTTATAAAGAGTTTCTTTTACAAATTCAATGTCTTCATCTGTTAATGTTGGATACATTGGAATACTAATTTCCTTTGCATAAAATTCCTCACAAACAGGACATAAATCATTTTTAAATCCTAATTTTTGATAATAAGGTTGTTTATAGACGGGTATATAATGTACTTGAACTCCAAGGCCCTTAGATCTAAGTTTTTCAAATATTTCTTTTTTATTTTTAATAAATTTGTCTTTTAATAATATTGGATATAAATGATAAGATGATTTGCAGTTTTCTTTTTCCAATATCATATCAAAATAAGGGTTGTCTTCAAAAATTTCATCATAAGTTTTAGCAATTTTTCTTCTTGATTTAACAAATGAATCTAATTTTTTTAGTTGTGATAATCCTAAAGCACATTGGATGTCAGTTATACGATAATTATATCCTAAATGTTGCATTTCGTAATACCAATCTCCATGAGGTTCATTAATTAAATTATTTTTTGTAATCCCATGGGATCTAAATAATTGTAAACGTTCATAATATTCTTCATCATTAGTAACAATAATTCCTCCTTCTCCGGTAGTAATGTGTTTTACTGGATGGAAACTAAACATTGCCATTTCAGAATAAGTTAATGAGCCAATTTTTTTACCATTATACTCAGCACCTAATGCATGAGCTCCATCTTCTATGATTTTAACATTGTCAATTTCTGATAGTTCTGCTAAATCAACAGGATTTCCACTATAATGAACTGGAGTAATTAATTTGGTATTGTCATTTGTTTTAATTTTTGATATATCAAGATTTCCAGTTTCTTTTTCAACATCACTAAATTGAACATTAGCTTCTAAATATAATCCTGCATTTGGAGTTGCAACAAATGTATTTGGAGAAGTTATTATTTCATCTCCTTTACCAAGACCTAATGCAAAATAAGCTCCATGTAATGCTGAAGTTCCTGAATTAAATGCAACGGCATACTTTGCTCCACAATATTTTGCTAAATTTTTTTCAAATTCTTCAATTTTAGGGCCCTGGGTAATGAAATCAGAACTTAAAGTTTTCATTACTTCTTCAATATCTTCATTATCAATTGTTTGTTTTCCATAAGGGAGGAATTTAGAAATAATAATCACCTAATATACAATATCTATATTTTTTAAAGCTTCACGAATTTCTTCAACACTTAACCATTCTGGATTATTATCTGAGGCATAGTAGAATCTGTCTTCAACTTTTTTACCTCCATCTTTGACGTTGACATTTTCCCACCATTCTAATTCAGGGTAAATTATATAATAATCATCATATTCATATGCAGAACGGGCATCTTCAGAGGTAATCATTACTTCATGAAGTTTTTCACCAGGTCTTATTCCGACATCTTCCAGTTCACAATCAGGAAGCATTGCACGAGCTAAATCTGTAACTTTGAATGAAGGACATTTGTGGATGAATAATTCTCCGCCTGTTGCATCATCAATGGCTTTAATTACTAAATCAACAGCTTGATCAAGTGTAATCCAAAATCTTGTCATTCTCATATCAGTAATAGGTAATTTAGTTGAACCTTCATCAATTAATGTTTTAAAGAATGGGATTACAGAACCTCTGCTTCCACTAACGTTCCCATAACGAACTACGGAAAATTTAGTATTTTTAGCACCGACGTAGGCATTTGCTGCGATAAATAATTTGTCTGAAACCATTTTTGTTGCACCATATAAGTTAACTGGATTTACTGCTTTATCTGTGGACAATGCAACTACTTTTTCAACGCTTTTATCAATGGCAACATCAACAATATTTCTTGCACCATCAATATTTGTTTTAATGGCTTCTAAAGGATTATATTCAGCTGCAGGAACTTGTTTTAATGCAGCAGCATGAATTATAATGTCTACACCATCACATGCTCTTGCAAATCTTTCTTTATCTCTCACATCTCCTAAAAAATATCTCATTTGTTTTTTATAATCTTGAAATTGTCTTTGCATTAAATATTGTTTATACTCATCTCTGGAGTAAATAATGATTTTTTTAGGGTTATATTGTTCTAATACTCTTTTTGTAAATTTTTTACCAAAAGAACCTGTTCCCCCAGTGATTAAAATAATCTTATCATCTAACATAAATTATCTCCTTAAATTTAATAAATTTTTATATTATAATTAAATTATAAATTTCTAATTACTTAAATATTTATATGTGAATTAAAATAAATAAACCTAATCGAATGTATTAAATATGAATGTAGAATATTATTTAATGATTTAATTTAAATAATAAAATTTTTAAGATGATTATATGAATCAAATTAGAACAATATTCCTAAATATGAGTTGGTTAATGATTTCACAAATAGTTGCAAGTATTTGTGGTTTTATTTGGATTATTCTGATGGCTAGATATCTTGGAGTTAGTCAATATGGTATTTATGCTTTTGCAACTTCTTTCACTGGAATTTTATTAATTACTATGGATTTGGGAATTAGTACTCATATTGTTAGGCATATTGCAACAGATTATGAGTCAGCACCAAAATATTTGGGTAATGCTATTCCTTTAAAATGTTTTTTCGCATTGGGTTCATTTATTTTATCTTTAATTATCTTAATTTTGATGAAAGCTAATGAACTTACTATTATAATCACACTTCTTTTTACAATTGAAATGATTTTTAAATCTTATATTAATTTGATTAACGGTTCTTTTCAAGCATTTGAAGAAGGTAAATATCAGGGAATTGGAAATACTATATTGAATGTTATATTATTAATATTCATTTTAATTACTATTTTCTGTAATTTTGGAATTTATGGCATTGCAATATCTTATATTTTTGCTAATATTATTGCTTTAATTTATGTTTATTATGTTTTTGAAAAACATATTAGTAAACCAAAATTTGAATTGGACTGGGAATTTTGTAAAAAAATTACTTTATATTCTCTTCCTTTTGCAGCAACTGGTTTATTAACAACAATTTATTATTCTATTGATGCAGTAATGCTTACACAAATTATTGGAAGTTATCCTACTGGAATTTATAATTCTACGTATAAATTAATTTCTTTTTTAACATTATTTTATTCATTGTATATTGCAGTTATTTTTCCAGTTATGAGTAAATTCTTCAAAAATGATAAAAAAATGCTTTTAATTAGTTTTGAAAAATCAATTAAATATTTAATGTTGGTCATAATACCAATTGCTATTGCAACAATGATTTATTCAAAAGATATTATTTTGCTGATTTATGGAACTGAATATCTTCCTGCAGCATCGGTATTGTCTATTTTAATTTGGACTGTGTGTCTATTATTTATCAGTGGTGCTGGAAATACACTTCTAAATGCTTCTCATAAAGAAATAACTGTAACTAAAATTTATTTTGTTGCAGCTATATTTAATGTAGCTTTAAATTTATTCATGATTCCTCATTTCTCATATGATGGAGCAGCTATTACTACAGTTTTAAGTGATGTATTAATTGTAGTTATACAATCTTATGTAATTTATAGAATTGGTCATAGACCTAATAAAAAATTATATTTTGATTTAATAAAAATAATATTCGGATCATTTGTTTTAGGAATCTCATTATATTTATTGAATTTAAATATGTGGGTTGCTTTGCCTGTTGGAATAATAATTTATTTGGTATGCATATATTTATTAAAGGTATTTGATAGTGATGATGAATATGTTATTAAACAAATTCTTGGTAAAAATTAAATTATATTAGATTTAGAAAAGATTAACTTTTCCAAATCTTAATTTTAAGGAATTTTAAAAAAATGTATGTAATACAAAATTTTTAAAATGACACAATTGTGTCAAATAATAATTTTAATTTTTCAAATTAATAATATTTGCCTTTTTTTGATATTTTTTGATGTTGTTTTAGGATAATTTTGTTTTTTATTTTATTCATTGCTTTTTTTAAGTAGTTTTGGTTAAAGGAATATATTATTATAGTTTTATGATTTTTTTTCCATTAAAAACCAGGTCATGTCGTCTTGTGGAAAATTATAATCTCGATGATAAATAAAACCATAATCGATTAATTCTAAATCGGGATATTTATCTAATATTTCTCCTGCAAAATCTCGTTTAAAAAGTTTTCCAGTATTTCCTCTATAATTTAATTCAACAGGAGTTGGATTATAATACTCTGCTACCATTATATATTTTTTTGAAGATTTATATAGTATTTCATATATATTTTCCAGTTTCTCTGGAGCAATATGGATTAAAACACCTTTTGTAAATGTTAAATCATATGTTTCTGATTCTATTTGATAATCAAGAATGCTTCCTTTAAAAACTTCCACGTTTGGAATTTTAGAGCATTTTTCAGCTGCAACTTCATTTATTTCAATTGCTTTCATATTAATATCTGGAATTAAATTACTTATGGCCAAAAGGTTTAGTCCTCTATTTGCCCCTAATTCTAAACAACTTTTTACATTTTTTGTTCGATTAAAGATTTTTGAAAAAATGGATATATTGGAACATACAATGTTTGCATCATTGTTTCGTTCGGTATATTTTTCTCCAAAATCTCCTGCCCAAAATTCTTCTTGTTCTGTTTTATAACTCAAGATTCTACTCTCCATTATATTTTTTCTATATTTTTATTTAAATAAACTAATTTCAAATAAGTTTATAATAATTATTTTAAAAATATTCTGTATGCATTATATTAAATTTGGATTTAAATATGTAATATATTTTTTGTTTTGAATTTAATGGGGACTGTCAAAATGTTAACTCTTGATATCTTTTTTCTATTCTTCCATTTTTTTGAAGTATTATTTGAATTGAAAAAGCCACTCCTATAGTGAAAAATCATTTTCCAAGCAATATTTTTGCATTGGAGTTTGATAAAGAATCCTGAAATTCCAAGTTTCAATAAACTAGTATATATGTTAAAGGAGGGAATGAATCTTTTGATGAGTGGGAGAGATAAAAAGAATCAATAGAGAAATTAGAAACTTGTCTTTTTACGATGGCACTGTGAAAAATTTATTATCTCTAGATTTGTGGTAATTATTATAAGTTTTGATTGGAAAGAATTTCATGATGTGGGAGTTCACTTGGAGGGCCATTCTTCTGGTGAAGCTTATCAACGTTCAGCTGTTGGGCAGTACTATTATTCTTGCTATCATTGTGTGAAGGATTATTTCGAAAATAACCATTTTCCTTTAGGATTTCAGGATAGACCACATGAAACTCTTATAAATTGTTTAAAAACTTTTGGTAATGACGACAAAGTTGATTTAGCCGAAATTTTGAGTAAATTAAGAGGATATCATAATCCGATTATTATCAAGGTTTTAGAAATAAATGCTAAAAAACAACAAAAGATATCCATTTATTATTAAAAAATTTAGAAAATTAGTAATATTATTGATAACTAAATAGGTAAATAATATATAATTAGTTTTAAACAAATAGATATTTATGAGTGAAAATGATAATAAATTCTCTGACTATATTACTTTTCCGAGAACTTTTGATAAATATAAATGGTATAAACCATTGATTGTGCTTGTGATTGGAGCTATTATTTATTTAGCATTACAAATGTTACTGGTTACAATTTGTGGTATGGTTTATGGTTTTGAGGTTATTTCTCCATTAATTATGGGAGGATATGAATCTTTAAATTCTGAAATTGCAAGTTATATTAGTTATCTGTCTGTAGTTATGTTTATTCCTTCAATTTATGTTGCTTCTAAGATTGTTCGTGATAGGCCCTTTTCTTCATATTCTTCATCTCGTGGGGGATGGAATTGGAAACTTTATTTTAAATGTTTAACTATTCCGTTAGCAATATATTTGATTTATAATATCTTATTTGCTATTGTAAATGGGAGACAAGGTCCTAATACCTTAACACTAACATTTTTTGTCATATGTTTAATAATTGTTCCTTTGCAGTGTATTGCAGAAGAATATTTCATGAGAGGTTTTGTAATGCAAACTATAGGGTCATGGTTCAAGATACCTGTCCTTGCATGTGTTCTTCAAGCAGTAATTTTTGCATTAATGCATTCTTATAGTATTTTAGGTGTGCTTGGTGTGTTTATTGATGGTCTTATTTTAGGGTTTTTTGCTTGGAAGACTAATGGTTTAGAACCGGGTTCAGCTTTTCATAGTGTGAATAATTTTATGTCTGCTATGATTGTAGCTTTAGGATTTGACGTGGCCACATCAACAATTACCTTAACCAATTTCGTATCATCAATGATTCTTACATTTGTCACTGCATTTGCCTTATACTACATAGGCAATAGACAAGGATGGTTTAGTGAAAAAACAAATGAGTGTAAATTGATTTAATTAGAGGGGGTTATTGAAGTTGGTGGAGTTTTATATCAGATGAATGCTGAAAATTCAATTGAAGTCGGTAATATTACTCAAAAGAGTTTAATTACTCCATTTTTATTTTTTTTAAATTAAATTTAATAATTTTGGATATAACAGGATATTTATTTTAATTGAATTTTTTAATGAAAATTACACCAATAATAACGGTTAATATAATTGAAATTATATTCGCAGTCATTGAAGGTAATCTTAAACCTTCAGGGGATTGTAAAATATATCCAATTGAAATTAAAGTACATATAAGTGCAGGGATTAATGTGATAAGATATTGTTTTTGTTTTTTAATTAAATATGCGGTTGCAGTATATAATACCATAGTAGCTATTACTAATTGGGAAAATGCGAAATATCTCCATATTAAACTAAAATCAATGAATGTTAATCCGAAAGATGCTAAAAACAATGGTATTGTAATTTTCAATCTTGTACTTAGTTTATCATGTTTTTGTTTTAGTTCATCACTAATTGTTATTCTTGAACTTCTAAGTGCAGTGTCTCCTGAAGTAATTGGGCAAATAACAACTCCAATCACGGTTAAAACTAAACCAATTGGCCCTACTAATTTCATTGCCATTTCATTAACTGCAACTGATGGTGCAGCACTGTAAATTGCTGCAAGTTGAGGTTGGCCATGGAAAAATGCCATTGCAATTGCAGCCCAGCAAAGTGCAATTATTCCTTCTAAAACCATTGATCCAAAAAACACCGGTCTTGCATCATTCTCATTTTCCAGACATCTTGTAACAATTGGAGATTGGGATGCGTGAAAACCGGATATTGCTCCACAGGCAATGGTTATGAATAAATATGGGAAAATACTTTTTTCAGTTAAATATAATCCCTGTGTTGTGAATTCAGGAATATTATATGATGGATTTATAATTACTCCTATCATCATTATCGCAGCCATAATCAACAATAATGCCCCAAAAATAGGATATATTTTTCCAATAATTTTATCAATTGGAAATAGGGTTGCAATTAAAAAATAAATAAAAATTCCTATTATACAAATAACTACGGGAATGCTTGTCAGATTACTGATAAGTTCCGCAGCACCTTTTGCAAAAGTGGCTGAAACAAGAATCCCTGTGATTATAATTAATATTGCAACAAATTTCTGAAGTCGATTTCCCAAATACTTTGAAATAATATTGGGCATTGTATATCCATCTTCTCGAAGTGACATGAATCCTGAGAAGAAATCATGAACACATCCAATGAAAATAGTACCTAAAGTAATCCATAAAAATGCTGCTGGACCAAATAATGCTCCTTGTATAGCTCCAAAAATCGGGCCTAAACCAGCAATGTTTAAAAAATGAATGAGAAAATTCTTAAGTTTAGACAATGGCATGTAATCAACATTATCTTGCAGTCTGTATGCTGGTGTTTGCTGACTTCCATCCACTCCAGCTATTTTCTCAACTAGTTTACCATAAATAAAATAAGATGCAATTAATGTTAAAAAACAAATAATAAAGCTATACATTATTCTTTAATATAATAATATTAATTATATATACGTTTTGAATTGAAGTTACATTAATCCGAAAATACTCATTATGAACTGTGAAAATGATGTTGAAAAATATGCTTCAATTGGTGCTGCAATAAGATTTAGAATCACTGCAATAACATATAATATTAAACTTTGAATTAATATTTTCTTAGTCATATCAAAGGCATCAGAAGCACTATTGGAATTATTTCTTAATGTTTTAATGAATCTCCATAGGAATAGGAATAGTAATATTCCTCCTGCAGATTCAAAAACCATTCCGGTGAATTCAAAAATCCCATGTGGAATTAAGTAAATTATATATAAAATACCTCCATTAGGTATTATTTTAGCAAATAATGGTCCTAATCCACCTATAGTGTAACCATTAAATAATATTGATATGAATGCCATAATTCCAAATAATATGGATCCTAAATATACTATAGCTCCACTTAATTCATTATTAATTAGAATTTCAAAAGCACTGATTCCTTCACCGGGAGTGTTTAATGAGGTTACGTTGCGTGTTATATCTTCTATTCGGGGAGTGTTGATAATCCATGAAATAATAAATGTAATGATAAACAGAGCATATAATCCAATTATTAATTTCTTATTATCAGTTATTGTTTCTGCAATTAATTTTTTGATATTTGTCATTATATTTAATATTATGTTATATTTTGTTTTAAATAGGTTTTCATATTGTAATGCAATATTTATCCTGGTATTTAACGTGAATATTTAATCAGTTGTATTATACTTTGTTTTTAACTATTTTTCAAGTATTTTATTTTTCAGATTTATTTAGGGATTTTTCATTGTTTTAGTAGGGATAACTAGTATTATAATTAAAATCTTCATATAATAATTATTATATATCATAATGAATATAATTACAATTCGATATTAAAAAAATTTCATTTATCATAATCGGAAGTTTATTATCAATATAATTAATTATTATGAAAAGAAGGTGGATGAGGAAAATGAAGAAATATTTTATAATAATTATACTTTTAGCATTCATACTATTAACATTAAATTCAAGTGCTAGTCAGGAAATTGATAATACTACAGATGTTAATGATTCAATTCTTAAAATATCCAATGATACTCAAGTTTTACAAACCTCTAAAGAAACTACACATATTGATGTTTCAAGTAAAACAAATTTTGATGTAATCGGAGATTACTTTAAAGTTAAATTAACAGATAATAATGACAAACCAATTTCCAATGTTAAAATCACATTTACAGTGAATACTAAAAATTATAATATAAACACAGATTCATTAGGAATTGCATCATTACAGCTTAGATTGGATGATGGATCATATAAAATTGTTTCTAAATTTAGTGGAAATTCAAAATATAAAGCTTCATCTCTCACCACCACAATTACAATGTCCAATACTCGTGTTGTTGATGAGGGGTTGAATAATTTTGAAATTCAAAAAATTATTGATAATGCAAAAGCAAATAATATAATATTATTTAGAGGTAAAAGTTATTCCGGTATTAACCTCGTTATCTCTAAAAGTTTAACCTTATTAAGTAATGTTGAAACCACTTTAAAATCAACTTCATCAAAACCGGTTATTACAATTAAAGGGAAAAATGCTTCTTTAACTAAAGTTAAAGGGTTTAATATTAAAGGAGATGGTGATGGAATTAAAATAGATGGTTCCAATTATATTAGTATTGTTAAAAATGATATTTCAACCAAACATAATGGAATTATTTCTCTAAACACCAAATATTTGAATATTACTAAAAATAATATTAAAAATTCTAAAAACGGAATATTAATTGTCAAATCCAGTTTCACATACATTTTCAAAAATGATATTGTGGATAATGATGGTGTTGGTATAGGTGTGGCGGATTCAAATAAAATCTATATTCATGATAATAAAATATCTGAAAATGCTGGGGGAGGTATTAATCTAGCAAAATCTCTTGATGGTGTTAAATATGGTAAAGCTCCTAGTGATGTTTATATTAATAAGAATTCCATCACTAAAAATCATGGTGGAATTATAATTAATGATGCTGGGGATAATATTAATATTAATTCCAATATTATTCATCAAAATAAAGGTGATGGTTTAGCTATTGCTAATATTGGCAGTAATAAAATTCAATCTAATATTATTTCCGACAATAACGGTAATGGTATTAAGTTTTTCGATAATTATGTTAAACCAAATAATCAGGATATTAGTTATAATGTAATATTTTCAAATCATGGTCGTGAAGTTGAAGCTAAAGAAACCTTTTATCAGGATACTGGTAATCGATTGGATATTGGTGATAACTGGTATAGTGATTATAATACGTTATGTCCGAAAATTAAAACAAACAATATTAAATTTGTTGTAAAACAGGTTGGTAAAAATCAATTTCAAGCTTCTTTCATTGATTCAAAGGGTAATATTGCTAGTTTACTTCCGGATAGAACTTTATCCTATACAACTGATGATGGAAACACGGTTACTTTAACTGTTAGTGGTGGAATTGCAACATTTGCTGTTGATGCTGATGATGGGGATATTGTAAAAGCTACTGTGGATTATTCTCAAAGAGATAATACATTTAATGGTGAAATTAAACAGGATTCTCAAAATATTAATGGAAAAACACCTGAGTATTCTTATCCTTCCATTCCTAATTATCAAATTTATGAGGATATTGAGGGTAATGGTAATGGTGGAGGAAATGGTGGGGATTCTAATATGGGAAATGGTGATTCTAACAAAGAAAGTAGTGACAATACTGGTAACAGTACTCAATCTCATAAAACAGATCCGGCCAATAGTTTGAATAATCCGAATAATGTTGCTCAAAATTACAATGTTGAGAATACTAATTCCCCTGCAAGTGCTTCTAAAAGTACTTCTGATAATGCGGGAGGTTCTGTAAAACAATCTGTTGTTAAACAAATTTTAATTGATGAGGATGAGTTTTTTAAAGTTACAGGTATTTCATTCATTATTCTGATTATTATTTTAACAATTGGATTTTATTATCGTGATGATATTCGTGAAATGAAGTCTAAATTATAATATTTTTTCTTTTTTATAACCTGTGATTAATGCAGCTAGAAAAATAATTAACATTATTATGATATAAATAGGTTGTATTTGTGATGTTGTTTTACTTATACTTGAACCGGTTTCATTTAACTCATATGCTTTTTTATCGTTTTTCCCATAATTGGATACAGATACAGTAGAGGGGTTGCTGTTTATTTTATTATTTTGTTGTGTTGAATTTGATTTTATATTTGCAGCAGAATCATTATGTGGAACTGATTCTTCAATCTTTTTATCATTGTTTATCTGACTATTATTATTCTTATGAGAAGAAGTATTAATATTTTCTTCAATATTATTAAAATAATCCTTAGGATAATAATTTTTAATTAAATCAACATAATTATTTAATAAATTTAAATTTAAAGTATTTAAGAGATTTGATTTGATTGTTGATGTGACTTTACTTCTGGAAGTGATATTGTCAGGATCAATAATTGATGAATCATTAGGATTTTCATCTCCCCAGTCGTTATTATTGAATTTTGTGAATAAATGTTTGGTATCATTCCATTTGATGAATATTTCTTTACCATATGGTGAAGTGTTATTTGTTATTAGATTATTATGGATATTTATCACTGTTGTTGCATCATACATTGGTTGTTGAATGTAAAATGATCCTCCGGTTTCCCCTCCATTATTATTCATGATGATGGAGTTTTTTAAATTAATATTTCCAGATACCATTACTGCTCCACCATTTGTTCCGGCAGTATTGTTTAGGAAAATACATTTTTCTATATTTGATGTTCCAGACCAACTATAATATGCTCCTCCCCATTCATCAGCATGGTTAAACATGAAAATACAATCCTTGACATCCCCATATCCTGATACACTTACTCTTATAGCTCCACCATCTCTATGTGCAGAATTATTAATGAAAACAGTATTATAAATATATGAATCAGCATAACATGTGGTTATTGCACCTCCATCATGACCACCATGATTGTTTATGAATAGGGTGTTGTTCACATGTAATTCTCCTCGAATATTTTCATTTCCATAGTTGGATATTCCTCCGGCATTCACGCTGGCGGTGTTATTGATAAAAATACAATTGTCCACCCAAACATGTCCGGTTTCCATGGATATGGCTCCACCAAATCCTTTAACATCTGCATTTATAAATGTAATGTTTTTAAATGTCACATGAACACTGTCATTTCTAATTAGGAATATGCTTGTTTTTTTCTCTCCATCAATGATTATATCTCTTGGATTTCCCTTTCCGGATAATGTGATGTTTTTTGTTAGGTTTATATTATGAAGAGTGTATGTTCCAGGTTCAATTTGGATTTCTTCATTAACATTTGCATTTTTAATTTTATTTTCTAAATTATCTGGAAGGTTTATTTCATTATCGGAGTCTAATGTTGTATTTGTTGTTGAATTATAATTTAATGCATTCACTGAACTTATTGTTATTATTAGGGTGATTATTATTGATAATATTAGTATTTGTTTTTTTATTGTTTTTCCCTCCTGATCTTTTATTGATATATAATAATAGTTATATTGACTTTATTTATATTATTTTTTTTTGATATTATTTTTTTAATTAAAACTATTATATTGGTTATTTTTAATTAATTTTTATTTTTATTGTTTTTAACGTTATGAATTATAATGTATTATCAAAATACTGTGTTTATTTATATTTTAAACAGTTTATATTATTTGTTTTATAATACTAGTATTATTTTTATTTTTATTTTTTTAATTTATCATTTTAGTATTTGTTTTTTTTATTTTATTTTTGTTTAATTTTTTTCCATAATTACGATAAACGATAACATTTATATTGCACATCGTTATTAATAATTAATATGCTAATATGAAAAATTAATTCAAGTTTAATTTATATTTGTTTAAATTTTTATTCTATAATATTAGTATAATTTTCAAAAATTTATTTCAATGGAGAAAAAAATATGGATAATAAAAAAATATTTTTATCATTTATATTAATAATAGTAGTTGCATTATCCGCTAGTGTAGTTTCTGCTCAAGATACTACCTCAGAAGATATTGCAGCTGATGCTAATGATAATTTGGCTGTTAATGATCAACCAATATTATCTGAAGATAAACAACCCGCATCTGCTGATGCAAAAGGTATTACTGATGCAATAGGAAATGCTAGTGAAGGAGACACTATAGATTTAAGTGCTTTCGCTAATTATGATGTATCTAACAGTTCAATAACTGTTGATAAAAAACTCACAATTAAAGGTAACGGAACCACCACTATTACCGGAGCTGGTGATGGTAATGGAATATTCTACGTACAAGCTAATGGAGTAACTTTCCAAGGAATTAAATTCATATGTAACAATCCTAATTCCGTACTAACCTACTATGACGATGCAACTAAAGACCAAAACCAAGTATTTGGAATTGCAATATATTTCAAAGGTGGAGGAGCACAAAACGGATTAGTTGACGGATGCAGTTTTGATAACTTTAACAGTGGTGTGAGAATACAAAGTGGTGCTAATGGTGCTATCGTCAAAAATTCATACTTTACAGGAGTAACAAATTATTTAAGAAATGATCCAACTGTAAATGTTGAAAAAGGAACTAAAGCGGTTAATGTAATGGGTTCAGCAAATATTCTCATCCAAAACAATACTTTTGAAGGTCCAATGCTTGATGGTGTATCCGTTGCTTCCGCAGCAGGTGCTTCATCCATTATAAACAATACTTTCATTGGAAATTCATACGCTATTTACTTTGGAGGAGCTTCAACTGATAATACTGTAATTAAAGGCAATAAATACAAAAACTGTGGTCACTTTGAAGGTATTGATGCTAAAACTGGTAACCCAGTTACTTGGATTGAATTACCATTAATCAGTATTCAAAAAGCAGCAACTGGATTAGAAATTTCAAACAATGAAATTGAAGCAGTTAACAATACTGTTGTAATTGCTGCTGAAGCTGGAAACGGTGCTCACGGTTATCCTAGTGAAATCGGAAATATTATTGTTTCCAAAAACACTATTACCAAATACTCTGCAGATGTAAATACTGCAACTGTTGTTCTTTTACATATTTTAAGTAGAAATGGAGAACTCAACCCTACCGAGGATATTAATGTAACTGATAATGTTTTAAACGGTGCTAAAGCTGTTGTTTACTGGAACACTCTCTGGGGAAATGAAAATGGTCAAATTTCCATTCCATCAATGGGATTAGCTCCAACATTCTTTAAAATTACTTCAATTAATTCTACTGCACTCGTTGGTTCTTTAATTGATTTAAACAGTGAAGCTGTAAACATTAAAACATTAAATAAACAAGGTCAAATAACCAAAGTTACTGGTGAAACAATAACCTACACCATGAACGGAGTTACTGAATCATATGTTCTTGATGAAAATGGAGTATTTAATATTCCTAATCCAAATGGAACTATCTTTTTAGCATTCGCAGGTAATGATAAAGTAGCTGCATCTAATCTTACTATTAATTATGAAGTTCCTGCTTCTTCACTTGTTGCAACCAATATTACTGTTAAAGATTTAAATATTAAAGCAGAAGAAACAGGAAACTTAGAAATCACATTAAAAGATGCTAATGGTATTCTTTTAGCAAATAAAGAAATCATTGTTGTAATTGATGGTGTTGCAAAAACTGTTAAAACCAATGACTCTGGCGTTGCTGTCTTTGAAGTTAAATATGCTACTTCAGGAACTTACAATGCTGTAATATCCTACGAAGGAGATGATGCAACTAAAGCATCACTTGCAACTACTAAAATCGTTGTTAGTAAAAAAGCAACCACTTTAACCGCTCCAAAAGCAACTGCAAAAGCTAAAAAAGCTACTAAAATTAAAATTACTTTAAAATCAGAAGGTAAAGCTCTTGCTAATAAAAAAATCACCATTAAAGTAAAAGGTAAAACTTTCACTGGTGTAACTAATGCTGCAGGAGTAGCTACTATCTCTGTAAAAGTTGCTAAAAAAGGATCTACCTCATACACTGCAACCTTCGCAGGTGATGGAGCATACCAAGCTATATCTAAAAAAGCTAAAATTGTAGTTAAAAAATAAAGAGAAAAAATAAATAAGTAATATAAATAATTATATTACTTATATTAAACTCTTTTTTCTAACAATTTTCATTTTTAAAATAATTATTTCAATAAAAAAACTCTCATATGATTTCATTTTCTTTTTTTTGAGGCGATTAAAATAAAAAATAAAAAATTCATAATAATATTAATATCCACACTACTTTTATCAATATTATTAATTAACACAGTCAGCGCAGAAGATAATCAAACATCAAATGATTTTAACTCAATCCAAAAATTAATCAACGAGGCAAAACCTGGAGATTCAATTAATCTCGATAAAATAACATATCATGGAAATGGAATGCCAATCAATATTAATAAAAACATCACCATTCATTCTAAATCCTCAAATACAATTTTAAATGCAAACAATAAATCAAATATTTTCAATATTTCCAAAAACGCTAATGTTAATATAATCAACATAACATTTACAAATGGCTACACTGAAGATAATGGTGCGGCAATATATAATTTAGGTAAATTAACAATTATCAACTCCACGTTCTCTAATAATCATGCTTACGGAGGAACAATTCACATGGAAGCTTATTCACAAACAATAATTCATAATTCCATATTCAAAAATAATAAGGTTACAAGTGGAGGTGCAATTAATAATTATGAAGGATATTTGGAAATTAACAATTCAACATTTTTAAATAACATTGCAAATGAAGGTGGTTGTGTTTATAATGTATTTGGTGAATTTTATGTTCATAATTGTATTTTCATAAACAACACTGCTCAACGAGGTGGTGGAGTTTACAATAATCGTGGAAACATGTATATTTATTCATCTGAATTTTATAATAACACTGCAGCTCATTTAGGTGGAGGTATTAAAAGCTGGGGTAATTGTGTTGTCAGAAACTCCATAGTTAAAAATAACACTGCTTATCAGGGTGGAGGATTGTTTATTTCACAATATAAAATGTTAATTTATGACTGTGATGTGGAGGATAATAAAGCAGATGATGGTGCGGGATTTTTCATAGATGTGAAAGGTAAATTAATCATTACAGATACTTTAATCAATAATAATTTAGCTGAAAATTTCGGAGGAGCAATTGGAATCAATCAAGGTTATCTTACATTATCAAAATCAAATCTAACAAATAATAATGCAGTATATGGTGGGGGAATATTTTATAATAATGATCCTTTCACTTCTGAAATTCAAAATGTTAGAATAAATAATAATAATGCAGTATATGGTGGTGCAATCTATGCCGGAACACTTACAGTTAAAATTACAAATGCACAAATAAACAATAATTCTGCACAAAATGGAGGAGCAATATATAATCTGGGTAACCTTAATTTAATTGAAGTTAATTTAACCTATAATAATGCTCAAAATGGTGGTGTAATTTATAATAATAATCAATTAATAATTTCCAAATCAAATATTAATGAAAACATTGCTTCTAATGAGGGTGGGGCAATTTATTGTAAAAAAACATTGAATATATATGATACTATTTTTGATAAAAATAAAGCTTTTGATGCGGCAGCAATTTTTGCTTCTTTAAATGCAAATATTAATAATTGTAATTTCACCAACAATCAAATAACTCATTCTCATGGAACAATATATCTTCTGGATGGTGAAGTTAACATAAATAACTCATTATTTAAATTAAACCGAGGATCTGATGAAGGAGGATCCATATTTAACAATAATGCAAAAGTACATATTAATAATACTCAATTCATATCAAACAATGCTAAAAGCTATGGTGCAGCAATAGATAATGAAGGTGAAATGATAATTGAAAACTCCAATTTTGATAATAACATAGCATATGGTGCTGGAAGCATTGATAATGGAGGAGTATTAACTGTTATCAAATCAAATTTCACTAATAATAAAGCAACATTAGATGGTGGAGCAATAATAACAAAAGGAAAATTATCAATTACAGGTTCAATTTTTGAAAATAACCGTGGAAATGGGAAAGGAGGAGCAATACTTATAAAAAGAACCACAACAATCTCTCATTCAACAATCTATAATAATTTTGATTACCAAGGTTATGCAATATTTAATGATACCTGGGATGAAATTAACATCTCCAATAATTGGTGGGGGGTTAATAATCCTGATTTTGATAAAATAATTAATTTTAACTTAACTGATAATTTCACATGGATTAAAATGAATCTTACAATGCTTTCTCAATTAATTCAGGGTAAAAATACAAGTTTCACTATTCAAGCTGAAAGCAATTCTTATTTAAATTCAATTCAATTACCGGTATTTAAATTATCATTGTCTGATGGGGAGAATTATAATATTTACAATGGAAATCTCATAAAATCAATATATATTCCCGTTGTCACTAAATTCATATTTAAAATTAATAATCAAAGTTTCATTTTCAATGTAACTATTGACACTGATAAAATAAAAAGAATTGTGGATAATAATGATATTATTATAGATTATAATGGTGTTTTAACATTTAAAGTTAGGGTTATTGGTGATGATTTAAAACCTGTTGGTGAAAATATTATAATTCAAATGAGTATTGCTGGGAAAAACTATAATGTTAAAACGGATAAAAATGGTTATGCATCTAAAACATTCTCTTTAACTCCAGGTAAATATCAAATTACAACTTCATATAAAGGTTTCAGTGTTAACAATATTATTAATGTTAAAAATGTTTTAAAAGCTAATAATGCATGTAAAAAGAAAGCTAAAATAATAAAATATTCTGCTAAATTAAGAAATAGTAATGGGAAAGCTATTTTGGCTAAGAAAATTACTTTTAAAATTAGGGGTAAAATTTATTTTGGTAAAACTAATCGGAAAGGTATTGTGAGTGTTGGTTTTAGGAATTTAAAAACCGGTAAATATTCTATTGTTGTTAAATACTTGGATTTTAAGGTTAAACGTGTTTTAAAAGTTAAATAATATTTATTTTATATATTATTTTTTTCTTTATGCATTCTTTTTCAAATCAATATTATATATTGATTTCAATTTTAATTTTTTTATGTTGGTTAAAATCAATTAATATTAAATATTTCAATAAATATAACTATAGTTAATATAATTATTATAAATAAAGAAAAATGTGAGTTAAAATGAAAATCAACAAAATATTAATAATAACATTCATAATACTAATATTCCTATTCATAGGTTCTGTTTGTGCAATACAAGAAAATAATACACTAAATAACAATAACAAACAAATATTAAATGAAAACAATAATGAAATACCAATATCATCAAATGAAATAATAGTTGATGAAATTGAAAAGAACCATAATGAAATGAACACACCTACAATTCAAAAAGCAATAGACAATGCTAACGACGGAGACACAATAATCATCAACGGTGAAAGTTACATTCACTGCCACTTCACAATAAATAAAAAACTAACAATAATAAGTAACAAAGCAACAACATTAAGCCCATGTTCAAGTAAATCCAGTTCAAATCATCAAGGAATATTCTATTTAACACCAAAAGCAACAGGAACAATAATACAAGGATTCAATTTCATAAATGATGATTACATATTATCAGATAATGAAGGATACGGCATATATGCAAAAGGCACATCAAACATAATAATAAAAAATTGTAATATAACAACAAACAACATAGCCAACTCCATAATACTGGAAAACACAAAAAACACAACAATCGAAAATGTAAACACATACAACTCAAAAAACGGTATTCAAATCATAAACTCCCAAAATTCAACCATAAAAAACTCAAAAACCAATAACTGCAACTACGGAATAAACATTATAAATTCACAACAAACCACAATCCAATCAAACAATATAACAAAAAACACAATAGCAGGCATAGCATTTTCACAAAAAAGCAATAATCTAAAAATAATACAAAACAACATCACAGAAAACCTTAACGGTATAAACATAACCTCCCCAGATAAAATATATATTTTAAACAATTACATATCATTCAACAATGACAATGGAGTTTATGTGGATAATAACATAACATTAATAGAAATTAAAGGTAACTTCTTCAACCAAAACCATAAATGGGAAATATTCAACGACTTCCATGTTAAAAACCTCAAAACAAATAATATTGAAATAATTACAAACAACTACATGATCAATTATGGTGGTGCCGGAACCGGAGACATGGACAGACCAGTATGGAGTCAAGTTTATGAACATAAACCCGGAACATATAATTATGATGCTGAAAAAGACATCTACATATATGTAGGTTCAGGAGGAGAATATTACGGTCATCAAGGAATGATGTTCATTCAATATGTATTTGAAATCAACGAATACATGTATTGTCCTAACATATACTCCGCTCCTAATAAAGTATGGTCACAAACATCAAAATATGGTAATTTTGAACTTCAATTAACACCAATCAAACAAATCAAAAAAGGAATTTATACAATATCAATTATCAATGAAAAAGGAGAAATAGCAACTGAATTATCGTCAGTACCAGTAACATTCTACATTAATAAAATTGGGAAAACCAGCACTCCTCAACCTGGAGATGTTTATAAAACAGTGATGATGAAAAACGGTACAGCAACAGTCAGATTCTACAATGATGAATTTTCACAAACAGGTAACGTAATAACCGCAGTTCTACCAACACCTGGAGTAAATATTGATGATAAAATATCAAAAACATTAATTATTAATGATACAGACATACCTACAAAACCGTTAAACACAACCATAACTGTTTCTAATTTAAACACTTATCCTAATTCCAATCAGGAATTAATTGCAACATTAAAAGATATTAATGGAAACAATATTAGTGGAGAAACATTAACATTTAAAATAAATCTAAAAACCATTAATATAACAACTGATGCTAATGGTCAGGCTAAAATCAATATTTCAGAATCAAAAGAAGGAAATTATACATTAACAGTTATATATCCTGGAGATGGAGAAATTGATTATCAAGCAACTAATGCAACAGCAAATATTATTATTAAAAAACACACTCCTCTAATAATCAGCTCCAACTTAAATATGATTCCTAAAATGGCAGAATATTACATAATCACATTGAAAAATGAAAATGGAAATCCAATATCAAATAAAAAAATAACATTCGAAGTTAATGATAAAACATATACTGGATATACAGATAATAATGGTATCGCTAAAGTAAAATTAAAATTCAATAAAAATAAAAAGAATTATATTATTAAAATCAAATTTGAAGGATCAGATGAATATAATGCAGTTTACAAAACTAATAAGATAATGGTTAAATATTCATCAAAAACTATTAAATTATCCGCACCTACAGTTACAATTCCTCCAAAAATCTCAAAATATTATATTATATCATTAAAAGATGCAAATGGTAAAGGAGTTTCAAAACAGAAAGTAACTGTGAAATTCAACGGTAAAAAATATGTTAAAAAAACAAATACTCAAGGTCAAATTAAAATTAAAATCAAACTCTCTAAATTAAAAACTTATAGAATCACTGTATCATATAAAGGGAATAAAATTTATAAAAAAACTTCTACAAAAGGTAAAATTATAATCTCAAAAACCACTACAAATATTATTGCTCCTATAGTTTCATTTACTCCTCAACAATTACAGGATTACACTGTAACTTTAAAAGCTAATGGTCAGGTTTTATCCAAACAGAAGTTAACTGTTAATATTGATGGTAAAACTTATACAAAAACCACTAATGATAAAGGTCAGGTAACTATTAGTGTTAATTTTAACGGAGAGAAATCTTATCTTGTTAGTGTTATTTATAAAGGTAATGGGGTTTATAAAGCTTCAAAAGCTAATGGAAAAATTAATGTTTATAAAATAATAACTGAAATAGAAGGATATAATAGGACATTTTCAAAAGATTCATTCTCAAATTATGAAATTATTTTAAAAGATGATTCGGGTAATGCTTTAAGTAATCAGAATGTTTCATTCTCTTATGATGGGAGGGTATTTACTAAAACAACTGATAATGAAGGCAGAGCTAATGTGGAATTAGTTAATTTAAGTGTTGGTTCATATGAGTTGGTAACTAAGTTTGATGGTAGTGATAAGTATAAGTCAGTTTTTAAAACTAATAAGATCATGATTTCCAATAAGGTTAACACTGAATTTGTTGATTGTAATTTACCTAATTATTTGATTCAGAGGATATTGGATGCCTGTGCGGATGGGTGTGATGTTGAATTTTTAGGTGATTATTATTCTGATGTTGCATTGAATGTTAATAAGGCTTTGAATATTTATTCTTCTAATAAAACTATTTTAAATGCTAAGATTAATAATTCTATTTTTAACATTGAATCTGGAGATGTTAATGTTTCTGGTTTTCATTTAAAAGCGGATTGTAAGGATGCTGTTGTAATTAATAATGTTGAGGGTATTGTTATTAAGGATAATATCATTTCAAATACTTTGGATGAGGCTTTTGTTCAGAATTATTCTGATGGTGTTGTTAATATGCCGGGTTATGGTATTTGTGTTTTAAATTCTTCTGATGTTGTGCTTTATTGTAATACTGTTTCTTTGTTTGAAAGTGGAATTTTTATTGGGGGTTCTGATGCTGTGGTTATGGATAATAATACTTTGATGGAGAATAATTATGGTATTAAATATGGTTTTGGTGTTGTGAATACTAGTATTGTGAATAATAGGATTTTAAATCAGGTTGGTTTGTATATTTTAACTGTGCCTGAGGGTCCGTCTGGTTATGGGATTTTTTTAAATAATTCTGCTGTTAATGTTACTATTAACCATAATCATATTGCTTTCAATCATTTAGGTATTTCTCTTGATGCTAATTATTCCACTGGTATTGTTATCACTCAAAATACTATTACTGATAATGTTTTGGAGGGTATCAGGTTTAACGCTGGTTATGATTTGGCTGTTAATGCTGTTGAACCTGTTGTATCTGATAATGCTATTTATAGAAATGCCAGAGGTCCTAGTATGATGATTTTAGGTGAGTTAAGTGCTAATCCTTTTGGAATTTATGCTAATGGATTGTATAATCCTTATGATAGGTTGCAATTGGATGCTAATTGGTATGGTACTAATAATCTTGTTACTTGGGATAATGATACTGGTGTTGTTGGTTATGGAACCATGTGTCCTAGGATTAACACCAGTAATATTGAATGTAATATTTCTTATAATAGTCCGGGGAATTTTAGTATTAAATTTTATAAAAATGGATCTTTTGATTCTAATCTTCCGATATTCGATATGTTTGCTACTTTAAATAATCTTTTTGAAGTTAATTTTAATGTTGTTAATGGTGAGGGTAATTTTGTTTTTGATGCTTCTATGTTTAATGTGGATAATAATGTGATTGATATTTCTGTTGGTTCATTAATTAATTCTACTTCTAGGGTGTTTAAAGTTACTTGTTCTTATAATGTTTTGGATTCTGAGATTCCTGTTGTATGATGATGTTTTCTCTTCTTCATCATCATTAATCCTAAAATTATCAATTGATATATATTATCCACTTTATTTTTTATATTTTCTAAATTAAATTTAATTAAAATAGTACTTTCATACAATAAGAATGTATGTTTATTTCGAAGTATCGAATTTAATTAATCAAAACTTTCATTTAATCAATTAAAGATCACATTCCATCAGATAATTATTAACACATACCAAAAACATCACATAAAAAAACAATAATAAAAATAATAATAATAATTTAGAAATCTTATTAAACAACTTCATGAAAATATATTCTTATCGAAAAAAATATTACTTATTTGAGGTAAAAAATGGAAAAGAAAATTAAAATAATAATGATAATAATAATTATCCTAATCATCCTAGGAGTGGCAACACATATATTTCTAACCCCATCAACCATACAAACAAAAGGGTCAAAAAATATAACCGATATGATAGGAAGAAATATGGAAATACCAGCTTCAGTAGAGAATATTGTTGCAACAAGCCCACCAATGACCACAATACTTTATATGATAGCACCAGATAAACTAAAAGCAGTGAATTTCCAATGGAACGACAACGAAATGAAATATGTTCCAGGACAATACCAAAACTACCCAGTAATAGGAGGATGGTACGGAACACAAGACGGTAACTATGAAGAATTCATAGCATCAGAACCAGACATAATCATAGAATCAATAGATGAAAGTGGAGACGGAGACGCATCAACAGTCAAAGAAAGACAAGAAAAATTCGGAACAATACCAGTAATCGCAGTTAAAGACACAACAAACATAGAAAAAATCAAAAAATCAATCACATTCATAGGAGAAATCATAGGAGAACAAGACAAAGCCAAACAACTAAACGACTTCAATGACAAAAACTTAGATATAGTACATGAAAAATCATCAAAACTAACCCAAAATAATAAAGTAAAAGTTTACTATGCTCAAGGTGATGATGGACTTGAAACAAACCCCTCACACTCAACACACGGCCAATTAATAGATATAATTGGAGGAATAAATGTTGCAGATTCAGTTGCACAAGCAAACACCACCAGTGGAGTTCAAGTATCAATAGAACAAGTCATGAAATGGGATCCAGATAAAATCATCACAACCAGCCCACAATTCTACGCAAAAGTTTACTCAAATCCAAACTGGGCTAAACTCGACGCAGTTAAAAACAAAGAAGTTTATCTATCTCCACAATCCCCATTCAAATGGTTCGATAGACCAGTTGGAGCAAACATGATTATAGGAGTGCCATGGACTGCAAAAGTACTTTATCCTGATGATTATAAAGATATAAATATGATAGATACAACAAAAGAATTCTACTCAAATTTCTATCATATAGACCTAAGTGATGATGATGCAAAGCAAATACTACTTGATTCAGGATTAAAAGAATCAAATCTTTAGGGATAATCATGGATAAAGAAACAAAAGAGATTATAAGTATAATACTTTTAATCTTTTTCCCAATAATTTTATTTTTCACATCATTCCTACTTGGAAGATATCCAATAAGCCCAATAGATGTGATAAAAACAATATTATCTCCAATATTCCCACAACTACAAATAAACTCAACAATAACAACAATAGTCTTTGAAATAAGGCTGCCAAGAATAATAGGTGCAATCATTGTAGGAGCATGTCTTGCAATTTCAGGAGCCGCATTCCAATCCATATTCAAAAACCCATTAGTATCTTCTGACCTTTTAGGTGTTTCCAATGGAGCAGGATTTGGTGCAGCACTAGCAATTCTAATCAGCGGAACAAACATCATAACACAAATATTCGCATTCATATTTGGTTTAATATCAGTTTCAGCCACATATATAATCTCAAAAACATATAAAGCTGGAGGAATACTAGTATTAGTATTATCGGGAGTTGCAATATCAGCATTTTTCAATGCACTAATTTCAGCAATTAAATTTATCGCAGACCCCGATGATAAATTACCAGAAATAGTTTACTGGTTAATGGGATCACTAGCTTCAATCACAATCGATAAATTATTAATGATTATAATACCAGTAATAATAGGACTTATAATCCTGCTTGTTTTAAGATGGCATATGAATTTACTTGCAATGGGAGATGAAGAAGCCCAATCCCTAGGTTTAAACCCATCAAAAATAAGATTATTAATAATTGCAGGATGCACATTACTCACATCCGCTGCAGTATCCATAAGTGGAATAATAGGTTGGATAGGATTAATAATACCTCATATGGCCCGTATGATTGTAGGGCCTGATAATAGAATATTGCTTCCAGCATCATTAAGTTTAGGAGCTAGTTTTCTATTACTAATAGATAATATATCCAGAGCAGTAATTTCAATTGAAATTCCAATAGGAATTCTAACAGCAATCATTGGAGTTCCAATTTTCTTATATCTACTTAAAAGAGGTTATTCAGAATGGTCATAGAAAATAAATTATTTGAAGTGAAAAATATTTCATTTAAATACGATGATGAAGAAATATTCTCTAACATCAACTTTTCAATTCAAAAAGGAGATGTATTATGCATCTTGGGACCAAATGGGACTGGAAAAACCACATTAATCAAATGTATAAATGCATTATATGAAATCAACTCCGGTGAAATTCTTATCAATGGGGAAAATATTAAAAAATTATCCTATAAAGAAATATCCAAACATATAGGTTACATTCCACAATCCCATATTCCTTCATTTCCATTTAAAGTATTTGATGTTGTTTTAATGGGTAGAGCACCATATCTTAATTTAACAAACTCTCCTAAAGAGGAAGATAAAAAAATCGCTCTAAATGCACTTAAAACATTAGGGATTGAAGATTTAAAAGATAAAGAATACACTAATTTAAGTGGAGGGGAACGTCAACTTGTATTCTTAGCAAGAGTATTATGTCAAAAACCGGATGTATTAATATTGGATGAACCAACTTCTCATTTAGATTTTGGAAATCAAATAAAATTATTGGAAATTATAGATAATCTAGCAAAATCCGGATTGGCTATTATAATGTCCTCACACTTTCCGGATCATGCATTTTTAAGCTCAACAAAAGTGGCTATAATGAAAAATAAAAAATTCATAGATTATGGAACTCCAGAGGAAGTAATTACCGAAAATAATTTAAAAGAAGCCTATTCTATAGATGTGAAAATTATAAAATTAGATGATAAAAGAAAAATATGCATACCAATGAAAACAAATTTGAAATTAAATATAGAAGGTGTTTAAATATGAACGAAGAAGAATATGATGAACAATTAACAAAAGCAGCAAATTTCCATGGACATGTCTGTGGTGGAATTGCAATCGGAACAAAATTGGCAATGTATGGATTAGAATTACTTGGAATGGAATTAAATCAAAAACATAAAAATCTAATTGTGTTTCTTGAAATTGACCGATGCATGTCTGATGCAGTTCAATCAGTTACTGGTTGTTCTATGGGTAAGAGAACATTAAAACAAATGTATTATGGTAAATTTGCAGCAACATTCCTTAATCAGGATACTGGTGATGCTTTAAGAATTACTGATGCTGATGCAAATAAAAAATTCAAGGATGATGAAACTAAAGAGGAGATGATTGCTCGTTTTAGAAGAACTCCTCCTGAAGAATTATTTAAAGTTCAAAAAGTGAAAATTGAGTTAGGTCCGGGAGATATGCCAGGTAAACCTTATACTACTGCTTTCTGTTCTGTTTGCGGTGAAAAAGTATCTGATGGTAGGCATAAATTAATTGGTGGCAGGCCGGTTTGTAAATCTTGTGCTGAAGAATCTTATTACGAAGTAATTGAAGAATAACTTTGATATTTTTATTTTTCATTATTTTTCATTATTTTTTATTATTTTTTCCTGTAAATCTTAATTTTATCTTTAATTTATTTTTTATTTGTTCTTTTTTCTTTTTTGTTTAAATTATTGTGTTATTGTTTTATATGATTATTTTTTTATCATTCATCTCGATATGTTTATATATTCATGTTGGTTAATAGTTAATATGGATAAGGAATATATTTTATAAAAGGTTAAAAAAATGGATTTGATGAGTGGTTATTTATTAATTGTATTAGTATTATTTGCAGGTAATATTTCATTATTGCTGGGTAATTATAAGATTAATAATCAGAAATTAATAATAATCTCCACAATACTTTCAATAATTGTATTCGTATTAATTAACACTTCTAATTATATTAATATTCAATTATTAGATTATTTTTCATATGTCTTTTTAATCACATCTGTTTTCATGTTTTTATCAATGATTTATTGTATAAAAAACAATGATATTACTCGATTATTGTGTTTAATATTGCTGATTTTCATTATTTTAACAATTCTAATTTCAACACAGACAAATATGGATTTTTTTAAAAGCCTTTCATATTCTTTATTCATATTTATCATATTATTTATTGTTTATCAGCTTACAAAATTATTACATCATGCAAAAAGACAATATTCTGTATTGATTGGAGAATACATGTGTTTATCAACAATTTTAATTTTCATTTTTGCTTTAACATATAATTCCACAATCAATTTAGATTATACTGCATTCAGTGCTTTTTTAATTTTAACTCCAACTTATCAGTTAATTTATGTTATCATTGGAATTATAATTGTTTTAATTGCTGGTGTGTTAGTTAATGATTATAGGGGGAAAATAAAATGATATTAATTGGAACTGAAACATTAACTTCATTAATTCATATTCTTTCAGAAAGTCTTTTAACTCCGGTTGTTATTTTACTTGTTGTTTCAATAATACTTGTTATACTGGGACTTGGAGGTTTAATAAATGAGTTTATTTCAAGAAAACCAATAGATTCCGGGAGTCTTGAGGATTTAATGAGAAGAATATCCTTTTCAACAAATGTGGATGAAATGAAAAATGAAATTAAAAACAGTAATTTATTTGATTATCAAAAAGAAGTATTACTTAGAATAGCAAATAATTATGATATTGGATTTAATGCAAGGAAGGCTTTAGCTAGTGAGTTAATTTCAGCTGAAGAAACAAGATTAATTAAAAAAACTAATAAAACTGATATTCTTGTTCGTGTGGGTCCAAGTTTAGGTCTTTTGGGAACTTTAATTCCTTTAGGTCCGGGTCTTGCTGCACTTGGAACTGGGGATATTGCAACACTCGCACAATCTTTGACAATAGCTTTTGATACAACAGTAACTGGTTTAACTGTTGGTGCTATTGCATTTATAATTTCAAAATATAAAAAACAATGGTATGAAGCAGAATTAATTGATTTGGAAACAATTGCTGAAGCAGAATTGGAGACTATTGGTAACTGGTGATTTATTATGCTTAGGAAAAGAAGGAGGATTTCGGATTCTGTTGATGATGATCCGATGAGTGGGTTAAATAATCTTTCAGATGCTATGCTTGTTTTAGCTTTGGGTTTTTTGATTTTTGCGATTATGGCATTATCTGTTAATCCGGATATGATTACTCAATCACAAGCTACAAAAGATGTTTCAACATCAGATTCTTTCACTCAAAACTATACTGATGCTGGGGGAATGGAGGATAGTGGTTATAGTGAAGTGGGTAAGGTATATGAAGATCCGGCTACCGGTAAGCTTGTGATGGTGTCGGGTTAGATTAATTTATCGAATATTTTTTTTCTTTTTTTTCTTAATGGAACTTATTATCCGGCGGTTATTGTCAGATAACTATTTTTACTCTATTAATTCGACATATCATATCTAATATTATATTTCTACTTTTAAAAAAACCAACACAGCATATAACATTAAAAAAACATGAAAAAACAAAAAAAAGAATAAATAATTTTTCCAAATCTATATGCTTATATAATTAAAGAAATATAACATAAATAGGTTAATAGCCCTTGGAGAGATTTTATATGAGATGTGTTGGTACAGTAATACGTGGAATAAGAACTCCTATTATAAAAGAAAATGATGATTTAGTGAATATAGTGGTAGATTCAGTAATGGCCGCTAAGGAAAGTGAAGGATTCGAGTTTAAAGACAAAGATATTGTTGCAATCACCGAAGCAGTAGTAGGTATTTCAGAAGGAAACTATGTAACTGTTGATGATGTTGCAAAAGATTTGCAAAACAAATTTCCATCAAAAAACATAGGTGTTGTAAATCCAATTCTAAGCAGAAACAGATTTTCAATCATCCTAAAAGGTATTGCAAGAGGAATGGATAAAATCACACTTTTAACCTCATTCCCATCAGATGAAGTAGGAAACGGAATATTAGATGAAGAATTATTAGATGAAAGCGAATACAATCTTGCAAGCGTCATATCCGAAAAAGAATACACAGAAACATTCGGTTCATGGATACACCCATTCACAGGAATAAACATGATAGACTTCTACCGTGAACTAATAGAAAGTGAAAACTGTGAAGTTGAATTCGTCTTTTCAAACGATGTAAAAACAATCCTCGACTACAATAAAGACATTTTAACCTGTGACATTCACACAAGAGAAAAAACAACAAAACTACTAAAAGCACAAGGTGCTAACGTATACGGATTACACAATGTTTTAACCGAACCAATAGACGGCTCCGGTTTCAACCCTGATTTCGGATTACTAGGATCTAACAAAGCAACTGAAGAAAAATTAAAACTATTCCCAAAAACCGGAGATAAAGTTGTTAATGAAGTTCAGAAAAAATTAATCGACATCACAGGTAAACAAATCGAAGTCATGGTTTATGGTGATGGTGCATTCAAAGACCCAGTTGGAAAAATATGGGAATTAGCAGATCCTGTAGTGTCCCCTGCACATACCAGTGGATTAATAGGAACTCCTAATGAAATTAAATTAAAATATGTTTCTGATAATCAATTCCCAGATTTAAAAGGTGATGAGTTAAAAGAAGCAATTAAAGAAGAAATTAAACATAAAGATAAAGACTTAACTGGACAAATGATTACACAAGGAACAACACCAAGAAGATTAACAGATCTTATAGGTTCATTATGTGATTTAACAAGCGGTTCCGGTGATAAAGGAACTCCAGTTATATTTATTCAAGGATACTTTGATAATTTAGCAGATGACTAATTTTATCATCCTTTACTATTTTTTTATCTTTAAATGCAAGAATACCACAACTTCTGCAAGTTGTGGATGAATTGCACTATTGGGTGTACTGTCTTTTTTAATTAATTTTATTGTGTTTTATTTTATTTGCGTTTTTTTTTGAGGCTATTTTGGGTCTT
>SUTL01000103.1 GCA_015062925.1 Methanobrevibacter thaueri | reverse complement strand
AATTGTCTTTATGTATTTTTAATGCAAACAATCTCCAATAAGGTGATCCATTAGGTTTTATATGCATTCCAAAATCTAAAGTTATGATATTACTCATTATCAAAGATGTGATAAAGTTTACATTAGGTTGTCTTGTGTGAATAATTTTATTGTATTGGAAATGCTCAACATCATCAATAAATTTGGATTCTGCTTCCACCCAGAAAGTTTCAGCATGCTTATTCAATAACAATTCTTTTAAGTATTCTAAATTCCATTCAACAACTTCTCCATCGTTAGCATGCATTACTTTCAATGTACTTTCATTATTATCTATATCTAAATATAATCCTTGAGGATTTGGTTTTAATGCATATATGGTACAATATAATTGCATTCTATCTTTTTCATCAGAATAGTAACCGTATTTATCAATTATATCCCTTGTTGATTTGCATGGGCTGTTATCCCAGTCAGGTGCTTTATTAAACAATACATTTCTTGTTTTATTTTTAATTTTCTTTCTCGATGCTTTTAATTCAATACCTTTATAATCAGGATTTGCATAAGAGTTAGGTGGAATGCCAAGTTCATGTTCTAATGTCATACCTACACCAGTATCGCCAGAGACGACTGTTGGTATAAATCCTTTATTGTGAATATCTTTAATTTTATTGTAAAGTTCACGAGCTATGGATTGTTTTTCTTGTGATAACCTCAATAATTCCTGATATACATATCCTTTTGTAGTTAATGAATTTTTAACAGTTTCATCAGTTAAATTAAGTATATATAATTGTTTTTTATCACTAGCTAATGCTATGAAGCTATCTGCATCACAATATTTTTTGATTCCTCTAAACCATATTCTTGGATCTCCTTTCTTAGTTTTTGGACGATATAGTGATGTGGTCAATTCAACTGTCGAATCATGTAATATCATTTGTGTTTGCAATTCCACACCATTTTCTTTTTGGCCTTGGCCTTGTGTTTCATAATCATGTAAGTTATTTTTTCTTAAAAAGTTTCTGACAGGTATTGTTGCATCTATTATGCCTTTTGTATATCCAGTTTCTGTAATGTATAAAAAGGACATGTCTAAGTTAAGTTCAGAAAATAAAGGCAAATATTCTTGTAGAGCAACCCAATTTTCTTTATTCATGTTAATCACAACTTTAGTTTTATGTTGTAATATTTCCCAATAATCAAAAATAATAATTAATGTACATTAGATACATAAAATATTAAATGTACATTTGATTATAATTATAAAACATGACAGAAAAGATTGTTAAAGTTAGAGGAAGGCATGGAACAAAATCTTTGGATATAACAATACCTGCAGAGTTAAGTGAAAAATTTGATATAAATGCAGGAGATTTATTTAAAGTAAAAATTATAAAAGATGATGATTCCTTAATTATTAATTATGAGTTAATTTATAAGAATAAAAATTAATGGTGTTTTCATGGAAGGAGAAAAAGAAATTAGTTTGGAAGAGTTAATTGAAGAACTAAAAAAACCTATTGAAATTAAAAGTAAAACATTGGGGATTTTGAAGTTAAGGCGTATTTATAATGATGATTACTTGTTTATTGAAAAGTGTCTTGACGAAGATATTAATCCAGAATTATTTTCTAAAGAATTTTTAATTAATCAGATTTGCGATCCAATAATCACCTTAGATGATTTTAATGGTGTGGATGATAACGAAATTCGTTCAATATTGAAAAATTATATTGAAATAGAAGATTTAGGCGATTATTTTGATTTTAATAATTCTAAAGATATTTTTACAATATTCAAAGAGGGAATGGAAAGTTATAGAAACCATGTAAATTCCATTATCATTGGTAATCAATTATCCTTATTGAAATCAGCTAATTCAATAATAAATTCTTTTAATTTTCATGAAAGTTTATCATCTTATTTAAATATGATGAATGAAGTATCTATAGGGGCAATGTCGCAAACAGCTAAAATTTTAACAGGGGTAAATCAAATAGCTATTCCAGATATTAATGGTCACGTTTCACAGATGATAAATTCATCAGCAGTGTTATCTGCAGTTAATATTGGGGAAATAGTAAATCAACAAATAGCTATTTGGCAGAATTTGATGAATGTTAGTGGAGTACTTCTTCAAATAACAGAGAATATTAGTTCATTTTGGGATAAATTTCAAATTGATTATCAAATACCTTCATTAGAAGCACAAAACTGTTTAAAAAAGTATAATTGGTTTATTAGTCCAAATATGGAAATTCCCATTGTATATGATGTTATGGAAGTTTGTAATAGTTCATCTAAACATAAAGAAAAAGAAATAAATAATATTTTTGTTAATTATTTTTTAGATAATAATTGTGAGAAGATAGATAGGATGGTTGATAAATGGACTACTAATCCATTATTTGATAGAAGGATTAAAATTATTAAAGATTGCGTAAATTTTATTAAAATTAATGAGAAAGGAATTAATTATTCTAATTTGGTTGTTCCCACATTAATAGCTCAAATTGACGGTATTCAAAATGAATTTATGAAATTGAATGGTTTTTCAATTAATCGTCATGGAATTTTTGATTCTGAAGGCAATAAAATTGTTAAAAAAGAGTATTTCAGAGAATTGACAGCAAATAATAAATATTTTGATGCTATGAATGATGTTTTTTTAGAAGTTTTGTTTCAAACAGCTTACACTGGAGAAAAATGTAAATCACTACATTTTAGTAGGCATAAGATACTTCATGGTGAAATCACCAATTACGGGCAAAAAGTTTTTACAGTGAGGTGTTTCATGATTTTAGATTTCCTTTCAGAGTTAATATTCATTAACAATGAAGAATTGGCATAATATATTATTAGATTAGAAAATAAGTTTTATCACTTCAAAATAAAAGGGACGATGGTTCATGTTAATTTATGAAAAAAATATTAGGGATATTACTGTAGATGATATAAAAAGTCTTATTGAAGATGAAATTGATGAAAATAATTTCATTGAATATAAAGGAGAATTGGATAAGAATGGTGAAAAAAAGCATATTCCCAGAACTGTTTGTGGTTTTGCAAATTCTGATGGAGGACTATTAATATTGGGTATTGATGAAAATAACGAGGGATTTGATAAAATTCAAGGAATTAAATTGAATAATCAATGGGAAAAAGAGAAACAGAGATTAATAACTCTTCTCAGGGATACTATAGAACCTTATTTTGATGTGGGTATTGAAAAATTAGATTTGGAAAACGGCAATGTATTAATTATTATCAAAACTCCAAAAAGTTGGATTGCACCACATCGTGCGAAAATAGGTAAAAAAAGAGATTTTTATATGCGAAGAAATGGCAGGACTGATCATATGGAATTCAATGAAATAAAAAGGATGTTTGATTTGAATAATAAATTAACAGAACAAATTAATGAATTTAGATGCAAACGTGTTTTAAAATATTCTTCAAAGGACACTAATCATTATAAAGTTATTTTTCATTCAATTCCATTAAATTCCTTCAGCAATATTCAAATTAATCTTGAAGATGCTAAAAAATATTTAATCGATAATAGAGTATTGTCTCCAGAATGGAATTATAATTTTGAAGGCATTTATCAATCTCGTTTAGATAATTTTGGACAAATGTTTAGAAATAGCATTTTCGAAAAAGTCAGAAAAACGGATAGTGAAGATGATCTTGTGTCACTTGTTTATTTTGAAGAGGAATTTAAAAAGTTTGTTAAACAAATGTTAAAAGTTTACGAAAGTTTAAATATTTTTTGCCCAATAGTATTTTTTGTAACATTTACAAATATTAAAGGACGAGATGTCCCTGTTGATTCGTTTAATAAAAGAAGAGGAGAGATTTTTGATAAAGAGAGAAATATATTAGATCCCTCAGGCATTATTTTTGAATCTGAAGAATCAATAGATGAGGATATTTCATGCTTGTTCTTACAATTTTGGAATCATTTTGGATATGATAAAAAATACGAAACAAGGAGATAAAGATTTTTCCAATAATTTTTAAGTTAAATTTAATATCCTTTTGAAAACAAGCATTTAAATCATCCTTTGTTTCAATTAGAAATAAGTCTTCATTTTTAATTACGCTAGATTTATTTCTATTATATCTCTAATTTTTAAAATCATAATACTTAATGTCAATCCTCACAAATATTCTAAAAAAGTAGCTATGATATAGTGATATTTATATATTATAAGTAATAAATTACATAATAAAGAATTTAAGTGGAGGACATATTTAATGGCAGATTCAATTATTTTACTTGAAGAAAGAAAAGAAGTTACAACTTTCTTATTGGATGAAGGCACCATCACTGCAACTACCGTTACAACTCCTACCGGAGAAACTCCTGGATATGAATATGCCGGAGATAAGGTTAAAGTTGATGATGCCGTAACACTCTCAGAAAATTCAGATATCGGAAAACCTACAGTTAAAAAATACACTGCAGCTGAAGGTGAAATCATTTTAGGCATTGCAGTTAACGATCCAGTCACCATGAGTGGAGGCAGAAGAAAAACTGCAATTCTAGTATTAGGACATTTGTTCAGACTGAAATTAGCTAGCGGTTTATCTAACATTAAAGTAAATGATAGAATAGCTTTATCAAGCACCGGAGCTATCAAATCCAATGATGGTGAATATATTGCAATGCATCCTGTAGAAAGCTCAGACGATTACAATTACATTGAAGTATTCAGACCTTACGATATAACCGAATAGATGGTGATAAAGAAATGATTAAAAAAGGAAATGATACTAAAGTCCAAAACGAGGTAATAGCTCAAACTATTACTGATGAAACTGCAAAAAGATTAAAGTTAGCCAGATTGTTTCCTAAACAAGAAATCAAAGAGAACTCTGATTACTACACCTACTTCAGGCAGAACATTAATCTTGATGAAGCTATCAAAAAAGGTCTTTTGGGTGAGGCCAAAGACATTGCACCAGGTGCAAGCTTACAAGAGCTGAACATCAGAAAACCTGTAACCGACACAATTTCCATTGATACTGTCGGTGGTGTACTTAACGTTAACAAGGACATCTTTGATTCAGACATTGTTTCATTTGAGGACTTGTTAGGCGATGTAGCTACCGTTATTGCAAACCGTATTGAATACAACATTTACGATACTTTAATATCTTCACCAAACGTTCCAGAATACAACACTACCCAAACTGAAGATACTATGGAAGCTTACGGCCAGTTCATCATCAAAGCACAGGAAGCTTTCAAAGGTAATGCTGGAGCGGGGGCTGATTTAACCATCATGGCTGAATCTTACAAAACATTAAGCTATGTAAAACAATTAGCTTACTCATCCAACAAGCTGGTTCAGCCTGTTGAAGACATTAAGGAATACTATGGCATTGACAACATTGATCTTTTGGGAACAACCCAAGCAGATGGAGGATCATTAGTAGGTGACAAACAATACATAGGTTTTGATTTTCGTAATGCTCCATTGACAGTACTGTATTCCAAATCTTCCGGAACTACCGTTGCACCAATTACTAGTGATGAAAACATTGCAGACTTCTATCCTATCATTGAAATCATGAGAAAGGACATCTATGATGAATTACCTCAATATACCAAATTGTTTATACAAAGTAAAGTAGGAATATTGTTGAATAAACCGGGACTTGCCTTAAAAGGTACATGCAGACCATAAAGGAGGTGATTGTTAATGTTAACCAAAGGAAATGATGCTAAAGTACAAAATGAAGTGATGGCACAGATTGTTGCTGACACTTCTGCAAAGTGGATGAAATTCACCAGACTATTGCCAAAGCAAGAGATTGAAGAAAACTCCCAATATTACACTTACATGTCACAAAGAGTTAATATTGAGGAAGCTATTCAATCCGGTGTTCTTGGTGAGGCTAAAGACATTGCTCCTGGCGCTACCCTTCAGGAACTGAACGTGAGAAAACCAATATCAGAAACAATATCCATTGACACCATTGGTGGAGTATTAAATGTTTCCGCACAGATGTTGGATTCCAATTTAATCAGCGTTAACGATATGCTTCAGGATGTTGGCATTCTTATCGGCCGTAGCATTGAAAAGGCAGCTATTGACATGATTATGAATTCCTCCAAAGTAGCTACCTATGACTTTGAAGCAGGTGACGATACCGGAATGACCATCCTTAAAGCTCAGGAAAAGTTCAAAGAATCAGCAGGAAGCTTTACCAATCTGAATTCAATGGCAGTCAGCTATAAATCATTGACAACATTAAAGTCAGATATCTTTTCAAGCAACAGACAGGTCGAACCTGTAGAGTTAATCAAAAACTATTATGGCGTGGACAACATTGACAT
>SUTL01000005.1 GCA_015062925.1 Methanobrevibacter thaueri | reverse complement strand
AACTTTGTTAAACATCATTCCTCCTCCCCACATTCCTCCGCCTATGGAAAGTTTTCTTTCAAATAATGCAACTTTATATCCTGCTTTTGCAAGATAATATCCTGCTGTAATTCCGGATGGGCCACCTCCACCGATAGCTACATCAATATCTGTGTAATCTAAAAAATCATTCATAAATTCTTCAATAATGGCTCTTGAGACTATAATATCATCTAATTTGTTCATTTTATCACTTTTCATTTAAATTAATTTTTGGATTTCTTCACGAACTACTTTATTAACTAAACTACCGTCTGCTTTTCCTTTTAGTTGTTTCATACACATTCCCATTAAAGGACCCATAGCGCCCATTTGACGTTCTTTAACCATTGACTCATTATCTTTTACAATTCCGGAAATAATTTCTATAACCTCATCTTCACTAAGCATGGTTAAATTGTTTTTCTCAGCAATTTCTTCAATATTGGTGTCTGGTGTTTTTATTGTTTCAACTGCTAGTTTACGAACACTGTCTTTTGCAATTTTACCTTCACTAAGTAATGTGAATATTCCTGTGAAATGTTTGAGAGTTAATTTGTTAATGTCATAACCTTCTCTTTTGATTTCACGTAAATCATAAGCAAGTAATGAAGCAACTGGTGTTGCATCAACATCAACATTAGTTAAAATAGCTTCAAACATATCTGCTTCTTGTCTTTTAACTAATTGTGTTGCCAGATCTTCACTTAAATTATATTCTTTAATAATTCTTTCCTGTTTAACATCTGGTAATTCGGGTAAATTATTAGCAATAGGTTCTATTCTATCCTGTGTGATTTTAAATAATGGAATGTCTGTTTCAAGATACATTCTATTTGCAGTAGGAAGTGGTCTCATATATTCAGTGTTTCCATCATCAAGTGCTTTACGGGTTTCTTCAACAACACCTTCGAAACCTAATGATGCTCTTCTTTTAACTTCTTCAAGTGCAGACACAGCAATATCTTCATCGTGTGCAACGATAATGAATGCATCATCATCACCTACGTTTAAGAATTCACTTACTTTATCAACTTCGTTTTGTGTTATTCCGTAGGCTGGTAATTCATCTGAATGGAATATTCCTGAAACACCACGTTTTTTAGCATAACTTGCAATTTCAGTACCGAATCTTCTGCCGGGTTGCACTTCACGACCGATTAATCCGTTAAATCCTTTAAGTACAACTGCTTTTATTGTTTGTGCTGATTTTAATATTTTTGATTCGGTGTCGGTGAATAATTCGTCTAATGTGTGAATTTCATCTAATACTTCAGCGTTTCTATTGGTTAATTCTTTTTTAATATCAATTAATGCTAATTGTCTTGTAACTTCACGGTTTACAATTTCAGCCATTAAATCCAAGTCCTGCACACCTTTAATTTCAACACGTGCTCCTTCAGCAATTGAAATGTTTAAATCCTGTCGGATTGTTCCAAGACCTCTTTTAACATTAGTACTTCTTAAGATTTGACCGAGCATATATGCTACTTCACGTACTTGATCTGGATGATGCATTGAAGGATCTGTTGTAATTTCAGCTAAAGGAATTCCTAAACGATCTAATCTGAACTCTGTGAAACCGTCTTTGGTTTCAACTCTTCTTGCAGCATCCTCTTCAAGACCTAAACTTTCAATAATAACTTTACCATATGGCGTGTCAAGGTATCCGTCAGTTGCAACCATACCGGTTCTCTGGAATCCTCCAGTGTTACTTCCATCAATAACCTGTTTACGCATTGTATGGAATTCATCAACAATGTGCATGTTCATCAAACAAGCAATAGTGATACAAATATCTAATGCTTCTTCATTTAAACTATGAGGTGGTTCATCATCGTTTTCAACAAGACAGGTGTGTTTTGCAAAATTTTCATATTTGAAATTAAGTCCTCTTAATGATTCCTGTAATGCTGCTCGATCAATTTCTCCCAGTTCTGATTGTGTTGGTCTTAATTTTCTCTGAACAAGTTCATCATAATCATCATCAACAAGTTCTGTTTTACATGGACAGAATAATTTATGTTCACTGTTTAACTGTTGGTGAATTTCAAGTCCCATTTTCAATCCTAATTTTTCATAATCCATAATTAATCACCCTATTATTAGTTTAAGAAATCCTTGATTGTGGATTTTTCTTCAAATTCACCTGCAATATTTGTTTGCATAATTTCTTTTACTTTATTATAATCATCGCTTTGACCTAAAGCCCAGCATAATTTAACATAAGTTGTTTCTGGAGTCATATCAATTCCTGAAATTACTCCAGCATCTAGAATATTACGTCCTGTTGAGTAAACGTTCATATTAACTCTTCCATAAAGACATTGGGAGGTCATAATTACAGGAATATTCATATCTTCTGCTCTTTTAAAAGAATCAATTAAATTATTTGGGACATGTCCAAGACCAGTACCTTCAATAACAAGACCTTTATAACCTTTATCAATGTGATAATCAATATATTCTGATGAAATACCTGGGAAACTTTTAATAAACCCGACTTTTTCCTCAATATCAGTATTAAGTTCCAATTCATTAACTCCACGTTTAGTGTAATTATACTTAGGGTTAATATTTATCTTTCTGTTTTCGATTTTAGCAATTGGCTGAGCATTAATACTTCTGAAAGTATCTCTTCTGCTTGTGTGCATTTTTCTAACTTTAGTTCCTTTATGCAGATAAGTGTATTTATCATTTAAACTTCCATGCATACAAACACAAACTTCAGCAATATTAGATTTAGCAGCAACAACAGAATCAATTAAATTAATATTAGCATCACTTGAAGGTCTGTCTGAACTTCTTTGAGCACCAGTAATGATAATTGGAACTGGTGTTTTTAACATGAAACTTAATGCTGCGGAAGTATAATGCATTGTATCAGTACCATGTGCTATTACAACACCATCAGCACCATTTGAAATATCATTCGCTATTTCCTGTGCAGCTTTAACCCAATATTCAGGTTTCATATCTTCACTTAAAATATTATATAATGCTTTAACATTATAATTAGCATAATCTAATAATTCAGGATTTGCTTTTACTAAATCAGATGCGGTGAATGCAGGATGCACTGCTCCTGTCCTGTAATCAATAACAGAAGACACTGTACCTCCAGTGGATACTATTGAAATGTCTTGTTTAGAATCATCATGTGGAATTTCAGTTTCACCAAAACCTATTTTTGGTTTTTCACCTTTTTCAATAAGTTCTGCAGTTGAATTTTCAATAGCCACACCAATATTATAACCACTGGATAATTTAATTACAAGATATCCGTCATCTGCATCTTCTGGTCTGTCAAGTAAAATACCTGTATAGGAGATATCTTCTTTTATGACTTTAATTTTATCTCCTATATTCAAACCATAGTTTTCAATATAATTTTTAGCATTTTCTTTATATGTCATTAAAATCACAGTTTATGAATTATTTTTCAACCATTCTGCTCCAGCTTTTAGAACTTCAATATTAACATCAATAACTTTAGGTTTTGATGCGAACATTTCACGAATTGCATTTTCATAAGATTCACGTTTTAAAACATCACCTAATTCAGTTAATGCTCCTAAAAGAGCTGTGTTTGCAGTTTTTGCATTTCCATGTTCTTCTGCAATATCTACACAGGGCATTGCTATAACTTTAACATTTCTGTCTGTTTTAAACTCTCCTATTTTTGCATCGTAAAGTATTACTCCTCCTTCTTTCACATCCTGTGAGAATTGTTCTAATGAAGGTTTGTTTAAAGCAATGAGAATGTCAATATCATCAACAACTGGTGTTCCTATGGTTTCATTGGATATTACAACTGAACAATTGGATTTTCCTCCTCTTTGTTCTGGTCCGTAACTTGGATACCATGAAACATGTTTTCCTTCAGCACAGGCGGCTTGTGCAATAGTGAGTCCTGCACTTAAAACGCCCTGACCACCGAAACCTGAAACTTTAATGCTTAAAGGTTTGATTTCATCATCAACATAACCGGAATCATTGTCTCTTGTAACATTAAATATTTTATCCAATGATTCTGTTGTGAAATCACTTTCAGGTCTTTGCACTGGTTTTTTAGTGTATAGGTTGTTTCTGAAGTTTTTCACTGGGAATTCTTTTTCCATTTGAGTTTCAATAAATTCCTGTGCACTTTTCACATCTTGTTTTAAGTTGGTTGGGCAAGGAGATAATACTTCTACAAAGGAATAACCTTTACCTTCTTTTTGAACAGTTAATGCTTGTTTAATTGCAAATTTCGCAAGTCTGATTTTTAAAGGATTAGCAAGAGATACTCTTTCAATGAATACTGGTGCTTTTAAAGTATTTATTAGTTCACACATGTGTGTAGGGTGTCCGGCATAATCCGGATCTCTTCCAGTTTGACAGGTTACTGTTTTTTCTCCGATTAATGTTGTTGGAGCCATTTGTCCTCCGGTCATTCCGTAAACTGTGTTGTTTACAAAAAAGACAACCATTTTTTCTCCACGATTAGCTGCTTGTAATGTTTCATTTAAACCAATGGATGCTAAATCCCCATCTCCTTGATAACTCATAACAATAGCATTATCTTCTGCTCTTGATATTCCTGTTGCAACTGCTGGTGCTCTTCCATGTGCAGTTTGGAAGTTTCCACAATTAAAGTAGAAGTATGCATATACTGAACATCCGACAGGGGAAATCATAACACATCTTTCCTGAATTCCAAGTTCATCCATACATTCAGCAATTAATTTATGTAATATTCCATGTCCGCATCCTGCACAGTAATGTGTTGATTGAATATTAGTTCCTTTTCTAGGATATTCTTCTAAAAGAGATTGTGGATTTCTACGTATTTTTAATTCATAATCTTTATTAATATTTTCATTCATTTTTTTCCACTCTCCTTTTTTTAATCAATTATATTTGGACTGGCTTTTTCATCACTTCTTTTTGAAGTGTCTATATGTTCATCTTCATATCCTGCAATTTCATATATTTTTGCAAGGATATGTTTTAATTCTATTAAATTTCCACCCATTCTATTTACAAGGTGGGTGTTTTCTTTTCTTAAAGCTGCAAATTGAACATCTGCTAATAATTGACCGTTACTCATTTCAACAGATATGAAACTAACTCCTTTATCAGATAATTCTTTTATTCTGTTTACTGGGAATGGATTTAATGTAATTGGTCTTAATAATCCAACTTTCAATCCTTTTTCACGGCTTTTATCAACAGCTGATCTTGCTATACGGCTGCTGATTCCATATGAAACTAAAACAATATCTGCATCATCGATTTGGTATTCATCAACAATAACTTCAGTATTATCGATTTCAGCATATTTTTCTTGAAGTTTGAAGTTAAAATCTTCTAAGTCATTAAAATCGTTGAAGATTGATGTGATGAGATTATCCATTGTTTCTTTGTTTCCTTTCACTGCCCATGGTTTATTATTTTTAGGTTCAATTGCTTTTTCAGGGAATTGTAATGGTTCTGCCATTTGTCCTAATGTACCGTCGGCTAAAACTACAACGGGGTTTCTCCATTTGTCTGCAAGTTCAAATGCTTTCATTGTTAAATCGCACATTTCCTGAACACTGTTTGGTGCAAGGACTATGTTTTTATAGTTTCCATGTCCTCCTCCTTTTACGATTTGATTATAATCTCCTTGTTCAGGTCCGATATTTCCAAGTCCTGGTCCTGCTCTCATAACATCAACAATTACTGCTGGTAGTTCTGCACCTGCTAGGAATGTGAATCCTTCTTGCATTAAACTAATTCCTGGTCCTGATGATGAGGTCATAACTCTGTGTCCGGTACCTGATGCTCCATAAACCATGTTGATGGATGCTTCTTCACTTTCTGCTTGAACAAAGTTTCTCCCTACCATTGGGAAGTATTTTGATGCTTCGTGAAGTATTTCACTTGCTGGTGTAATTGGGTATCCGAAAAAACAATCGCATCCAGCATACATTGCACCAATGATAACTGCGGTGTTTCCTTTCACCATCTGATTAGTCATTTATTTCCCCCCTTTATTAGCTACTTTTGCTTTAATCATTTTACCAACTGAATCATCAACAATTTTTTTTATCTGATGCACTTCAAGGGCTAATGGTTCAGGACAGGTAAAGTAACAATCTTTACATCCTGTACATCCATTTCCACTGTAGTAAGCAAATTGATATCCTGCGTTGTTCATGTCATCTGAAAGTAATATTGCGTTTTGAGGACATCCAATAATGCATCTCATACATCCTTTACAAATCTCTTTATTTATAACGGGAAAAGATTTTTCTTCTGTCATTTTATTTTAATCCTCTATTTTAATTAATTAGTTTTATTTATTATCATTTTCTCTTATTTCAACTCTTCTTATTTTTCCACTGATGGTTTCTGGGAGTTCATCCACATATTCAACCATTCTTGGATATTTATAAGGAGCAGTAACATTTTTAACATGATTTTGTATGTCTTTTGTAAGTTTTTCTGAAGGTTCAAAACCAGATTGTAAAACAATACTTGCTTTAACAATTTGACCTCTCACTTCATCTGGATAAGCAGTAATAGCACAATTAAATACTGCTTCGTGAGATAAAACTGCACTTTCCACTTCGTATGGTCCAATACGATATCCTGAAGATTTGATTATGTCATCATTTCTTCCAACAAAATGAACATATCCGTCTTCATCAACCCATGCAGTATCTCCGCAATGGTAGTATCCGTGATGGATTTGTTTTTTGTATTTTTCATCATCATTCACATAATCTCTGAATAATCCGGGGTTTGGTCCGTCATTCATTTTGAAACAGAGTTCTCCTTCTTCACCAATTTCTACTTTTTCATGGTTTTCATCTAACAATTCCAAATCAAATAATGGGGAAGGTTTACCTATTGAACCTACTTTTGCATCTAACCATATGAATGTTCCAATAGATAATGTTGTTTCGGTTTGACCAAATCCTTCTTTAATTCTTAAACCGGAGATATCGTAGAATCTGTCTGATACTTCTGGTGGAAGTGGTTCTCCTGCTGTTGTAACATATTTTAAATTGGAAAGATCATATCCGTCAATGTTTTCTTTGATTATGAATCTGTATATTGTTGGTGGAGCACAGAATGTATCTACTTTATTTTCAATGATTTTTTCAAGCAATTTAATTCCGTTAAACCTGTTGTAGTCATAAATGAATATTCCTGTTCCTGAAATCCATTGACCATAAAGGTTTCCCCATACTGCTTTTCCCCATCCGGTGTCTGCTGCGGTGTGGTGAATTCCATCTTCAACAACATTATGCCAGTATTTTGCAGTTGGAATGTGGCCTAATGAGTAGGTATGTTTGTGTGATACCATTTTTGGAAGACCGCTTGTTCCTGAGGTGAAATAGATTAAAAATATTTCTTCTGCATATGTTTTGTCTTTTCCAGTTGGTCTTTCAAAGACGCTGCTTTCTTTTTCAATTTCTTCATTGAAATTTATCCATCCTTCTCGGTTACTTTCAATTACTAATTTAGGTATGTCAATTCCTAATTCTTTCTGTGCGGTTTCATAGTCTGGAAGCAGTGAGTCTTCTTCTACTGAAACAATCATTTTCACGTTTGCTTGTTGTATTCTGAAGTCAATGTCATGAAGTTTTAACATATGTGTTCCTGGTATTGCTATTGCACCAATTTTATGTAGTGCAACCATACAGAACCAGAATTCATATCTGTTTTTAAGTGTAAGCATTACACAATCGCCTTTTTTAATACCTAATCTTTTAAATAGGTTGGCGGTTTTATTTGAGTATTCTTTCATTTCTTTGAATGTGAAGGTGTGGTTTTCATCTTCATCATTTGTCCAGATTAATGCTATTTTATCCGGGTCTATTTCTGCATATTTATCTACAACATCGAATCCAAAATTATAATCGTCTTTATATGTGAGTTTGAAATTTTCATAAAAGTCTTCATATGAGTCAAAGTCAACTCTTTCTACAAAATCTCCAATTACTGAAGTCATTTTATTTTTCTCCTAATAAATTTTATATGATTACTGCTAAGAATTTAGCGGGTTTGTCGTTTAGCGCTACCATTGCATGTTTGTGTGCTGAATCAAAAAAGATTGAGTCTCCTTCGTTTAACACGATTTCATTATTGTGTATATAAATTTTTAAGGAACCTTCTAGAACATAGTTAAATTCTTGTCCTGGATGGGAGTTAAGTGAAGGAACTGGGTTTTTTTCAGGATCAACTACAACAAGGAATGTTTCAGCGTTTTTGTGAATGAATTTGGAACATAAGTTTTCATGAGTATATTCTTTTCTTCTGTCAACTGAAACTCCTTTATTCGCTCGAGTAACATCAAAAATGTTCATCCTACTTTCTTCACCAGTTAATAATAATCCTAAATCAACTTTAAAAATATGTGAGAGTTCATATAGGAAACTTGCTGGAATGTCTATTTCAGCGTTTTCATATTGGATGTATGTTTCTTCGGTAATTTTTAATTCTTCTGCGATTTCTTTAATTGTAATGTCTGATAATTCTCTTAATTCTCTAATTCTATTTCCAATATCTTTGTTATATTCATTCATATATAAACACCGTTTTTTTTTTTAAATTGATTTTTATGTTAATAATAATATAATATTATAACATATTCTAATTTTTGATTTTATGATTATATAAAGCTTATTAAAAATCATGATAATTCATTATAAATTATTGGTTTGTAAAAAAATATAAAAAATAGTGGAAAGTTTTAAATATCTAAAATATATAATTTATAATTTAAATATGAAATTGATTAAACTAAATGAAGGGGAATTATAAAATGGCATCAAATGAAATTGGAACCAACATAATTTTCAAAAAACAGTTAGGTTTAAACTATGAAATAGATCAGAAATATGTTGGTTTAAAAATGAAAGAAAATAACATTTTATCTTTTAATTTCAGAGTACCTGGTGATTTAAAAGATGAAGTTGAATCATACTTTAAAAGATTCAAATTAGGTGAACCAATATTAGTTGATATTGGTGGAACTGGAGATATAAAATGTGATTTTAAAGGTATTTCTCCAGTAATTAAAAATAAAAACGAATTTGACCAATATTTTATTTCAGCAACTTTACAAGAGGATAAACAGTACAATCCTTTAGAAGAAGAAAAATGTGAAACCTGCAGTGGTTGCGGATTCCACTAAAAACAATTATTTTTTCTCTTTTTTTAATATTTAACTATATTCTGTTTTAAGTTTTTTAACTTCCCGAATTATATATATAATTAAAAATACAGCACCAACAACAGATATAATTGTAAATGGAATAATTAAAGGTATTTGAGATAATATTAAATCAATCTGTGTTATTTCAAAAATTGTTGCTAAAATATTATTTAAAAAATGAATAAACATTGGAATTAGAATATTGTCTGTTTTTAAATATAAAATACACATACAGATTCCAAATAAAAATGCACTTGTAATTCCACCAAATTCATGTCCCATTGCAAATACAATTGATGAAATAATCATTGCCGGAATAATACCAGTTCTAATTTTCAATCTATTAAATAAAACTCCTCTGAAAACCAATTCCTCTATGATTGGAGCTAAAATTATTGTGCCTATAGTGTCAATAATAAATAAAGCAGGAGTCATATTTGCACTGTCAACATCCCATACTGAAATCCATGACGGATCATAATATCCAATATAAATATCTATAAGGGATATGATGCAAGCAAAAGCACTCGCAGCTAAAAAATTAATTATAAATACATATATTGCTTCTTTTCTAGTGTTTTTTTCAAGAAGGCTTTTAATATTTTTGTCAATACCGGTTGTGCCTCTTAAAGCAAATAAAAATAATAAACCTCCAATAACACAAATAATATTGAAAAATACTGAATTTGATTCTCCGATTTCGGGGAAAATCAGTATTAAAATTCCAGTAACTATAAATGTGATGATTACTCCAATTGCCAATTCTCTTAGTTTAATTGTCCTTAAACGTATATTGAAATCTTTAACATTTTTATCCATATTATATAATTCCTATTTAAGTTATTATTTTTTTTAAAATTTTATGATTTACTTATATTAATATTATGGTATTAAACTCTTTTATTGTTTGTTATATTGGTTGTATATTGTTAAATAATGCTTGATTAATGTTTATAATATTATTATAATTCATTAAACCATAAATGATTAACTTATGTTATATTTAAGCATTTATTTATAATTTTTAAGTAACAATATTTATATATTTTCATGGTTATATTATTAAATTAAGAGGAGTCTTAATATGTTTGATTTAATGTTTGATACCATATCTTTTGCTTTGTATGGTAATTTTTATGGGCTTAATACTATCAATATTTCCACAACAAGTATTATATTAGCTTATATTATAACTATTGTATGTGCTATTGTCACTGCACTAGTTTTAAGAATCCCATTACTTCCAAGCAAACCATATAGGTATTCTTTTGATGTGAGTGCAATATATCCAACTCCAATAATAGCCGTAGGCATTTTTTCAATATTCCTGATTTTAAATTATGCCTTTATCTATAACGGATTACTTTTAGCAGCAGTTATTGGTGTTTTATCCGCATTATTTGTGAAATATTTATTTGATTTTGTATTTCCAAAACCTCTAAATGAAAATGCTGGAGAGGATATGGAATGAATGAAGTAATTGGAATAATAATTGCTACAATTCTTTGTTGGTTGAATTTTGTAATTGTGGATACATATTTCGGACTTCCCGAACAGCCTGGTGTAAAAGGTGCCAGGATAATAGGACAAGACGTTGAAAAAAGAGGGGGAGATATTGCTGGTGGATTTTTCCAAGGAAACATATTATGTTCTCCAGATGCATCTGCTGGTACATTAATGGCATCAATCGGTTATCTGCTTTTAGGAATTCCTGGAGGAATCCTTGCAGCATTATTAATATTAATCGGTAACAGATTATGTGCAGATCCAGGATATGCTGGAACTACAGGATGTTTAACTGCTACATTAATCATATTCTTAACATCTTTCATAGGTTTAACCCCGGAAATGTTTATTGTTGGAATGGTTATAGCAATATTTATTATTATGGGTATTGACCAGCCAAGAATATCTGTACTTTTAGGAAAAATAGCTGAAAAATTCAATAGGCATGCTGAGAGTGATTAGAAATGTATGTTGAAATCATCGGAATCATAATTATATTCGTAGCCTTAAGAGCTTTAATAACAAGAAACAGGGCTGAAAGATTATTATATTTAAATGTTATTGGTTTTGGAGTTTCTGCAATAATTGCATTAATAATTAACACTCCATTTGCCCTTATAGTTGCAGCAGCATTCTTTATCTGTTCAACAATCAGTGCAAATGCAATTGCTTATACATTGAAAAAACTGGATAATGAAATACTATTGGAGTGAGTAAAAAAATGGAATTTTTAGTATTATTAATTTCAATAGCTTTAATGATTATTGGAGCATTCGGCATTATATTCCTTAAAAAACCATTAGATAAGGTTATAATGTTTTCAATACTTGATGCAGGTTTTGTTTTAAGTGTTGTTTTATTTAAATATTTGGATGTTGCATTATTCGCAGCTTTAATTGGTCCATTATCAACAGTAGTATTCATATTAGCTATTGTGAAAATCAATGAAATTAGAAAAAATAAACTTGTCTGTGGTGATGCAGAATGATTAGTGTCAATATATTTTTCTACATGGGAATTTTCCTTGCAATCATAGGAAGTATTGCCACTGCATGGGGTTCTGGAGTAAATGATCCTATTGTTAGAACATTCAACACTGAAGTTGCATCAATTGGTGTTTGTTTAGTTTTATTATGTTATAATCATGTTTTAGCATTATTAACATTACTTGCAACAACTGTAATTATTAGTTTAATATTGTTCAGAGCTATTATTCGTTTAGAAGAAATGGGGGCCGATGTATGAGAATTGGAGTTTTATGGAATAAACTTGCGGAACCTAAAAATATTCCTCGTCTTTTCGCATTCAGCCTTGGAATTATTTTAATAATTGGTTTAATTGTGCCTATGGCATTAAACCCTGATCAGTTATATGTTAGGCCGGCTCCTCAACAGCAAGTTGATGAAGGTTTAGCATTAGCACCTTATGATAGGGGTGGTGAACCGTTAACCGAAGCTGGAGTTATTAACCCTCAATATCCGGATAATGCTCAAAGTTTAGGTATGATTACAGGATATATGTCACCACTAGCACAGTGGATATCATCAGTATCCCCATACTTTGGAACTTCAATATATTCTTCACCTGGAGGACTTATTGATGAAATATTGTATTATACAAGAGGATTTGATACAATACTTGAATCCAGTATTTTAATGATGGCATTTATCATTGCTTCATGGTTATCCATTAATTATACTATGAATAGGAAAAATGATAAAAATGAAATTAAAAAAGATGTGAAGAAAGCATTGGATGATTCCAGTAAACTTGCTAATGAAGTTAAATTTAATGATGAAAAAGCAAGATATAAACAGTTGAGGAGGGATAATTAATGCTTTTTGTTCCTCAACAATTTATTAACATGTATTTACCTGCAATTTATGCTGGTTTGATTGTTGGTTTTATTGCAACTATGGCAATTGCAATGAAAAGAAAAGAATTATCTATCCTTATATTAACTGATCTTGTTGGTCTTGCAATGATATTTGTAGTTTCTGCTGTGGGAACTGATTTGGCGGAAGCATTAATTTTACCAGGATTGGTTGTTGAATTAGCTGAAACATTAGCTATTTCTGAAATCTTAATTACTAGGGAAATGCGTAAAATCGAACAGAATCAAAGAGCAAATTTACCTGTTTCTTCTTCAATGTTTCCACAGGCATTTTCTCTGGACATGGAAATTATGACTACTGCACCTAATTTCATTGCATTAGTTTTAATTGGTTATGGAATTTTTTTAACTGGTTTTACTGGTGGAGCAGTGGCTGGTGGAGGAATTGTATTATATGCATTATCTAAAAAAGCAAAAGGTCTTCCAGTTTTAATATTAGATGGTGTTGCTGGAGTATCTGGAATTGCATGGTGTTTATGGATTATTGGATTTTTATTATTCTTCATAACTCCTCAATACTGGTTATTAGCATTATTCTTAGCAGCATGTGGATTATTATTAAAAGTAGCTTCAAAAGTTGGTTTAATTGGACTACTTATGAGAGAGGATATTGATAAGGAGTAGTGATGGGGATGGATTTCGTTACACTTGGAGGAAATTTACTTGGAACAATCCCATTGGGAGATATTGTATTATACTTAAATCCATTTAATTTATTCTTATTTGCAGTTTTACTGGGATTCACATTACTTATTGGATTAAGTAAACCTGAAACTCAAATTGAAGCTACTATGCATTATTTACATAATACTGAAGTTAAAGTTGGTCCAAAAGAACTTAAACAAAGAAGATTTTTAGCGGTGATGTGCGGTATTGCATCTGCTGGTGCAATGATTACTGGAGATTTATTTAACTTCACATTATTCATGGCTTTAGTAGGTATTCTTAATATTGGTATTGTATCTGCAGTTAAACAAACCAGTGTTTTAAATTCAGCATTTAATTATGGTTTGATAGCGATGATGTGTAGTTTACCTTTATTTGGTGGTGCAGCTATTATATTAGCATCAACCGGAACATTATCACTTGCAGTTTTATCACAAATGTCTGCAAGTCCAATGGTTGTTTTTGGAGCAGTATTAATGTTGCTTGGTATTTTAGGTGAAAGTGGAGTAGCACCATTCTTTGCAAGTAAAGCAGAAATGTTTAGAACTGCAGGTTCACCATACATTGTTATTATTCATTTAAGTTCATTATTTATTATTGTAAGAGCTGTTGAAATATTTTTATTGGTATTGTGGTAGTGAAAGTTATGGAAAATCAAAAAATCATATGTATTATATTATTAATCTTATCAACAATAGCTATTCTTGCATGTTTAGTTATTAATTTTAAAGTATGGATAGTATATACAATAGCAATATTTGGCATTCCATTATGGATTTTATCTTTAGGTTTGTTAACAATGGCTAAACCAAAACCTGAAGATGCGGAAGAAAGAGTGAGGGAGCCATTTACTGGATATTAAAGAGTGGTAGATATGAATTTAATGGCAGATATTTTAATCAATGTTATAATTGCATTTCTAGCTGGAAGTCTTCTTTTAGGCTTACATAGGAAAGTAATGGCACGTGTTCAAAAACGTCCTGGACCACCTATTGTTCAACAGTTAATACACTCTTTAAAATTTTTCTTTAAAGAAACTGCAATTCCAAAAACTGTATCTAAAGTATTTTACATTGGTATTGTGTTTATTTTAGCATTAATCTGGATTGTTGGTGTTATTGTGGGTCCTGTTGCTCATGATTCTTTATTAATATTATTCGGTGTTTATGCTGTTTATAAAATCGTTGAACATAACTCAGGTTCAAGTTCCGGTTCACCATATGGTAAATTAAGTTGTGTAAGGGCAGTACTTTCAGCGGCAACTGAACTTCCTTTATTTGCAGCTATTGTATTTGTATATTTATTAACTGGTACAATGAATATTGGTGAAATCATTACTTATCAGTCAGTACATGGACCATTAGTATTTTCAATACCATTTGCAGCTTTAATGTTTTTCATGTTAATTATTACAAAATCCCCATATTCTCCATTTGCAATAACAAAGGATAAAGTTCTAATATCTGGTTTTGAAACAGAGCATTTTGGATTTTTAAGAGGTTTCATGTTATTTTCAGAAGCTATTGCATGGTATGTGTTGCTTTGGGTGTTTTTAACAATATTCTTCGGACCATTAAATGCAGTTGGATATTTAATTGGAATGATTGTAATATCATTTGTCACAGGATTTATTAATGCTGCAACTCCAATTTTATCTCCAAATCATTCTGTGATGACTCAGATTACTATAGGGGCAGTTTGTTTCTTTGCAACAATTGTAATGATATTTAGTGGGGTGGTAGTGTGAATAGTGAAAATGTAATTGTTTATTTAATTGGATTGGTAGCTATTGGAATAATATTTGTTGGATTGATTACAACATTTTTCCACTCAACAATAATTGCTCCAATTGTTGTTATTGGAATTGTTTTAGCATCTTTAGTATTACTTAGTAGAAGTAATTTTTCACATAAAATAGAAAGTATAGAGAAAATATGTTTTATTATAACATTTTTAGCAATAATTTGTGCATTCATATTGCTTTATAAACCGATGTAGGAGATTTATTATATGTTAGATTATATGATTTATATAATTACATTCACTGTTGGTTCAATTCTTGGTTTAGTGTATAGTTATTCTAAGCATGGAGAACCTTTTGTAGCAGTAACAAAGTCTAATATTCCATTTCTTATAATTTCAATTATAGGATGGTTTTTGGGATTTAATTCTAGGAATATTATTTTATCTGCAGTTGGGTTTTTCCTTGCAGGATTTGTTATGGGTGAAAGACCAGGATATGGGAGAAAAGAAACCGCAATTGGTTTAATTATTGCAATTGTTTGTTATGTATTTGTTCATTGGCCGGTAATGATGTGATGGAAATGGAAGATGATGTTAAATTAGAATTAATGCAGAAAAGAATAGTTAAAAGTTATGCTGTGCAGAGGGATGTTATAATTCCACTTTCCAAGGAATTTAACTGTACTGTTGATGAACTTGAGGAAGTGTTTTTCCATTTATTTGACATGTCTTCTCTTCAAGCATTACATGCCACATATGAATCTGCAGAAGATATTTGTTTATATCAGAAATTTAATGCAGATTTAAAATTATGCTGGTTTAATGGTACATTAGAAGTAATATCTAAAGAAGATGCTCAGAATCTTAAAATGAAATTAGTTAATGAAGTTAAAAATGGTAAATCTTATGAGGATGCTTTGAAAGAGGGGCAATTAGAATTATTTGAATTATTAAAAAAAGAAGCTAAATATTAAAAAGAGGAGTACAAAATAATGTTAGATGCTATTAAGGATATTGTGAGGAAAAGCTCAATACATGTCTGTATAGTAAATTGTGGTGGATGTAATGGATGTGATGTGGAATGTGTTGCATTATTATCTCCAAGATATGATTTAGAGCAATATGGTATTTATGTTCACAATAATCCTCGTGAAGCTGATGTTCTATTGTTAACAGGTGCTGTAACTGAACAATGGATTGATAATTTAAAAAGAGTGTATGATAAAGCACCTGAACCAAAAATAGCAGTAGCAGTTGGGAATTGTCCAATATCTGGGGATGTTTTTAATCAGGAAGGAGGTCGTGTTAATGCTCCTGCATCCAATTTCATCCCAGTTGCAGCTGAAATTCCTGGTTGTCCACCAAGACCTAATGAAATATTAGAGGCTATTTTAGCTGTTGGACCTCAAGCTATTGCTGATCGTGGGAGGGAGCAAAAATGATAGTGCCTATTGGTCCAATTCATCCTGCTTTAAAAGAACCTATAAGGTTAAAACTTCAAACTGAAGGGGAAAGAGTTGTTAAAGCAGAAATTGAATATGGTTATGTTCACAGAGGTATTGAGAAAATAATTGAAGGAAAAACTTGGCAGAAAGGAATTTATCTTTCAGAGCGTGTATGTGGCATCTGCTCATATGAACACACTCAAACATTTGCTGAAACTATAGAGCAAATTTCTGATGTGGATGTGCCTCCGAGAGCTCAATTTTTAAGAGTTATAGCAAATGAATTAGATAGGATTCAAAGTCATTTACTTGCAAATTCCACATTTTTCAAATCAATGGATCATGAAACATTATTCATGCATGTTTTAGAGTTAAGGGAATATGCAATGGATTCTATTGAACTTTTAACTGGAAATCGAGTTAATATGGGTTGGAATGTTGTTGGTGGTGTGAGAATGGATGCTGATGAAAGTCATTTCAAACCAATACTTGAAAACCTTAAGAAGATAGAGGATCGTTTTGAAATTGTAAGGGCTTTGTTTGCTGAGGGACCTGCTCTTGCTTTAAGATGTAAAGGAATAGGATATATGTCTAAAAAAGAAGCTATTAAAGGCAGGGCTGTTGGTCCTATTGGAAGAGCATCTGATGTTAAAGAAGATTATCGTGTTGGTCATTATACTTATGATGATTATTTTGATTTTAAAGTTATCCGACGTAAGGAAGGAGATAATTATGCAAGAACTTTAACAAGATTTGATGAAATTCCAGAATCTATTAGTTTAGTTAGACAAGCTATTGAAAATATACCTGATGGTGAAGTTCGTACTCCTGCTGAAATCAAATCAGGTTATGCAATGCGTAGAAATGAAGCTCCTCGTGGTGAAGTAACTTATATGATTGAAACTAATGGTAATTTAATTAAAAATATTTCAATCAGAACTCCAAGTATTCCTAATATGGATTCCTGTGCAAAATATATGATTCGTGATGTTCCAACTGTTGCTGATGCTGTTTCAACTTATGCATCATGTGATCCGTGTGTTGCATGTGCTGAAAGAGTTGCTATAACAGATGAAGCTGGAAAAACAATTGTTAAAAAATGGGATGAGGTGAAATAAATATGTCCTCTTTAATGTGGTATATTTTTGATTTTGCCCGTAAAGCTTGGGCTGATGCATTTACAAATGCAAAATCTGAACCTGAAATATCTCAAAAACCAGAGAGATTCAGAGATTTCCCAACAGTTAATAAAGAGTATTGTATTGGTTGTGGAGCATGTACAGTATCATGTCCATCTCCAAATGCTATTAAACTTGTTCGTGATGAGGATACTGAAGAAAGAGAAGGTTTAATTTATCCTGTAATAAAAAAAGGAGCATGTATTCGTTGTGGTTTTTGTGCTGAGGTTTGTCCAACTGATCCGAAGACATTGGAATGTGGTTTAAATCATTTAATATTGCCTGAGTTTAATATTATTCCTTCTAAAAGGCAGTATATTGTTGATGATTATTTATGTATTAAATGTAAAAAATGTATGAAACAATGTCCTGTGGATGCAATTAGTGTTGTTGACGGTAAACTTGTTGTTGATCCTCTTAAATGTATTTCCTGTGGAGAATGTCTTGATGTATGTCCTGTGAATGGTGCTATGAAAGCAGTTTTCGTTGATAATTTACAGGATCAAAAAGATTTAATCCTTTTATGTGTTGATTATCTTGAAGAGTTTATTAACAATAAAGAGGATGATTTAAGAGCATTGGAGAAAAATGGATTATTACAATATGATGTGCCGTTATCTTCAATATGGGATAAAGCATTAAAAATCATTCCTGATAATGAAATTGCTTTAGAAATCATAACTAATGCAGTTAATAGGCTTAAAATAAGAATTATTGATTGGGAGAGGGATAAGTGTAAGAAATGTCAATTATGTATTTCTGATTGTCCGACTGGATGTATTTCATTTGATGATGTGGAAGATACGATTGTAAGAGATAAAGATAGATGTTTACGTTGCAGTATTTGTTACCAGACATGTCCGTTTTCAGTAATTAAATACTTCATTGCTAAATTTTCACTTGATGACGGTGAAAATATTCATGTAACAGTAAAAGCATCTAATTTAAATGATGATTTATTTATGGAGTAAGTGGTTTTTTATGATTGATAGTTATACTAAAACACCAAGACCATTAAGACATGTTGATGTTGATTATGTTATTGACCAAACTAAATGTGCTGATTGTAAGGATAAACCATGTCTTGAATCATGCCCTATTGATGCAGTTTATTTTGATGAAAATGAAGGTCTTATTAAATTAAAAAGCACTTGCTTTGGTTGTGTATTATGTCGTAATGCTTGTCCTTATGATGCAATATCTCTTGATGTTCATATGGATCCTCCTTTAAAAGAAAATGTTCCCAACATTAACACTAAATTATGTAAAGCATGTGGTGCATGTGTTCAGGCATGTAAAAACGGTTCTATTCACATTGTTGCTAAGGGTAATGAGGAACCTCACAGTCAAATTGATAAGGATACTTGTGTCAGATGCGGGTATTGTTTTAGAGTATGTCCTACTGATGCTATTAAATATGGTGAATTACTTCCTAAAACTGTTAAAGGGGGTAAGGCTATTGTTGTTAATCAGGATAAATGTATTGGATGTATGACTTGTACAAGAGTCTGTCCGTCAATGGGAGCTATTAATGTAGGTAGAACTAATAAATTACCATATATTAATCCGGGTTATTGTGCAAGGTGTGAAGAATGTATGCATTCCTGTCCTTCAACAGCTATCAGGTATTCTTCACGTAAAAAAGCTTATAAAATGTATAGTGAGATTAAATCATATGATATTGTATCTAGTATTATAGATCATGATATTAAAAGATTATCTCTTGATTTAATTAGTTTGAATAAAGTTTTACAAAAAGTGGGTAAGACTATTGCTTTAGAATTTAATGATTTGGATTTTGAAAATTTCATTGAATGTAAAGTTAATGATATGATGGAAAGAGAGTTAAAAGTCAGTCTTGATACAAGTATTGAAATAGATAAATTCACAAAACTTGTTGGTTCTTATCTGATGGATAGGAATATTGAGGTTTATGATAAAAAATGTCTTGCCTGCGGTGAATGTTTTAATGTTTGTCCTGTTGGTGCAATTGAATTGGATGGTCCAAATCCGATTAAAATTAATAGTAATTGTATTTATTGTGGTAAGTGTGTTGAAACTTGTCAGTTTGATGCAATTGGTGCTTATGATGATTATTTCTACAGTAAGGATCAGGATTTGTATTATGCAAGATCTTATTTGCACAAGCAGAGAATTGGTGATTTTTCACTTTCAGATGCTAAATGTCAATCTTGTGGAATTTGTGTTAAAAATTGTCCGGTTGATGCATTATCCTTGGATGGGGATAAAATAGAGTTTGATGGTGAGAAATGTATTTATTGTAGGAATTGTGAGGCTATTTGTCCTCTTGATGCGATTAGAATTGTAAATTTCAGGTGAATCAATGTTTGAAAAATCATTTATTACTGATTGTGAAGGTCCATTAACCTTAAATGATAATGCATATGAACTTGCAGATTATTATATTGAAAATGGTGGGGAATTATTTAAAATTCTTAGTTTGTATGATGATTATTTAGTTGATGTTGTTAAAATGAAGGATTACAAAGCAGGTAATACGTTGAAGTTAATTTTACCTTTTTTTGTGGTTGAAAATCTTAATAATGATGATTTTATTGATTTTTCAAAAAATAACATTTATGCAGTTAACGATTCAAAATTACTATTGTCTTACTTAAAAGAAACTATGAATATTTATATTGTAAGTACTAGTTATGGTCAATATATCAAAGCAGTATCTGATTATATGGATGTACCATTTGAAAATACATATTATACAAAAATAGATATAGATAGTCTTAAACTTAACTCTGAAGAAATTCAAAAAATCAAAGAATTCAAAAAAACAATACTAAAAAACCCAGAAAACTACCAAAAATTCAACGAAATATTCTTCACAGAAATCCCAAAAATGACCATATATGATAAAATCAAAAACATAAATGTCATCGGAGGACAAGGTAAAAAACTAGCAATAGATGAAATCATAAAAAACAACAAAATCAACCCAAAAGAAATACTCTACATCGGAGACAGCATCACAGATGTAGAACCATTAAAATTCGCTAAAGATAATAATGGAATAAGTATATCATTCAACGGCAACGAATACTCATTAAAAGCCGCTGAAATCGCAATAGTATCACCAAGTGCAATAACAACAGCAATAATGGCAAACATATACTCACAATATGATAAAAATAAAGTTATGAACTTCATAAAAGACTACAACTCAACAAAAAATCATGAAAAACTATTCAACAACTATAATATCAACCCAGAAATAAAAAACAAATTTCTAGAAATATTCACAAACAAAAAACCACTAATTAAAATAATAACAGATGAAAACTACTCAGAAATATTAAAAACCAGCAAAGAAATGAGAAATAATATTCGTGGTCAAAATATAGGTGAATTAGGATAGGTGTATTAAAAATGAATTATGATAAAGTAGAAGACACATTCTTTGAAGCATTCCAAGGAAAATATGTACGGGCTCTCATAACAGGACCAACAGAATCCATAGTTAAACGAGCAGCATATGACTCAACATCAACTCCAAGTGCAGTAATCGGAAGAGTAGAAGGAGGAGTTGAAGGATTTTTAAACCCATCACAAACTCCAGACAACAGATTCGGAGCCATAGTTCAATACTGGTTAGGAGGAGATGATGTTGAAAAATTCGCATTTGAACTATCATACAGACTCCGCCAAGATATACTAGTAAAACCATTCACACGCATATTTGACTACTCAGATAAAGACAGCGAAGAATATATAGAAATGATGGATATTGTAGGGCACTGTGGAGACGGATATGAATGGGCTGTTGAAAAATATGATAGAAAAATGATAAATGTACCAATCGCAGTACCTGATTTTCAAATAGAAGAAAAATTCAAAATAAATAATGGAACTATGGGAGGAAACTTCTGGTATTTATGTAAAACACAAGAAGCAGTTTTAAATGCAGGTGAAGCAATAATTGATGCAATAATGGATGTTGAAGGTGCAACAACACCATTTGACATTTGCTCAGCGGCATCCAAACCAGAAACAAATTTCCCAGAAATAGGCCCAACAACAAATCACTTTTACTGTCCTTCCCTAAAAGAAAAATTAGGAGATAAATCAAAAGTTCCACAAGGAGTTAACTATATTCCAGAAGTAGTGATAAATGCAATTAACACAGAATCCATGAACAAAGCAGTGAAAACAGGTATTGACACTGCATTAGAATTTGAAGATGTTATTGGAATATCAGCAGGTAACTTTGATGGTAAACTAGGAGATAAAAATATTAACTTATTAGATATTCTAAAATAAAAGGTTTTAAAAATGGAAATTTATGATAATGATTTAAATGCAGAAATAATAGGATTCGGAGCACTAAACGTAGATAAGCTCTATTCTGTTGAAAATATTGTCACAAATGATGAAGAAAGTTTCATTACAAATGAAATAGACACTCCAGGAGGTTCAGCGGCCAATACTATCGTTGGTCTGGCAAGATTAGGTTGTTCAACATCAATAATAGGTAAAATCGCAGAAGATGAAGATGGTGATTTAATAGAATACAATCTCGCTATAAATGGAGTTTACACTAACAATTTAATCTACTCAGACACAGGAGCAACAGGCAAATGCCTAGGATTCGTCGACCAGGAAGGAGAAAGATGCTTATACATTGATCCAGGAGTAAATGATGAAATAAAAATAGATGAAATCAATCCGTTAAATATAATGAGATGTAAAATAATGCATTACACATCATTTGTCGGAGATTCCTTTAAAACTCAAATAGAACTATTAGAAAAACTTAATGATGAATGCCTATTAAGCTTTGATCCTGGAATGTTATATGTTAAAAAAGGATTTGAAGAATTAAAACCTATACTAAATAGAACTAATATATTATTAATAAATGAATCAGAATTAAGATTATTATGTAATAATGACAAATCTTCATTAAAAGAATTAGCTATTGGATTTCTAGATTTAGGAATTGAAACTATTGTAATAAAACAGGGCTCAAAAGGAGTATATGCAATTACAAATAAAGAAGAATGTAAAATTGAAGCATTTAAATGTGATGTTGTAGATACAACCGGAGCAGGAGATAGTTTTAACAGTGGATTTTTATATTCCTATCTAAAAGGATATGATCTTGAAAAATCATGTAAAATTGGAAATTGGGTGGCTAGTAAATCTATTGGAGGATTTGGAATGGAAAAATTCCCAAATTTAAAAGATTTAAAGGAGTTTTTTCAAATAAAATAAATTAATTTCAGTTGGTATTAAAATGAATGTATCTTTTATAAAACAGATGAAAAATTTAGAACGTGAAGTTCTTTTGAAATCTGTTGAATTAGATGATGATGGTGATGATTTCCAATTTGAACTAGAGGATTTCAGTACAAACCAGGAAATTTTTGCTGTTTCACCAAGATGTGTGAGATGTAATACTTGTGTTGGAGAATGTCCTGTTAATGCAATTGAACCGGCAAATATTTTCAGAATGGCAAAAATAACTGATAAATGTGTTAAATGTGAAATATGTGTTCAAACATGTCCAGTTTCAGCTATTAAATTAATTAACAATAATGTTAGTTATAATCATGAAGATGAACGTGAAGTTATTGAATATAATTTAGCTAATGTTAGTAGTGTTCACAGAGTAATTCGTATGAACAGTATTTCAGTAGATTATTCAATTGATACTAATTGGGATGATTGTGCAAGATTATGTCCGACAAATGCATTCACTCTTGAATTTAAAGAGTTTTTTGATGATTTAAATATGGATATGGGGATAGAATTAATTGATGATGAATTATATCCATATATTAATGAAAAACTATGTATTGGCTGTGGGGCATGTAAAGAAATTTCACTAAATGACTATGCAATTGAATTAGACCGATATATTGGGCCAATAATTCATTCAAGATTAATAGATGTAAATCATGAATCATGTGTAAATTGTTATTTATGTGAAGAAAATTGCCCGACCGGTGCAATAGAATTAGTGGATGGTGAAGTAGTTCTAGACAATGATAAATGCATAAGATGTATTGAATGCACAAACCATTGTCCAGTAGGAGCATTAAAAAGAGTTGAATTAAAATAAGGAAAAAATGGGGGCTGTTTATGAAAGCAAAAGAATTAATGGATAAAGACTTCGTATACTTAAATTGCAATGACAGTGTAATTGAAGCTTCAAAAGCTATGGAAAATGTTAGACGTTTCACATGTCCAGTGGTAAATGATAATAAACAATTAGTAGGATGGATTACAGCATTCGATATTACACGAGGACTTAGAGAAGGTAAAGATAAAATTCAGGAAATAATGAGTAGTTCAGATGAAGTTTCCACAGTACATGAAAATGACCCTGCAAGAAAAGCAGTAATATTAACAGCAAACAATAAATTTGTAACAGTACCAGTTGTAAATGATGATAATCAAGTAATAGGTATGGTTCGCGCCTGTGATATAGTTGAATTATTATCCGACCTATATGATATTAAAGTGGAAAAACTATACAAAGCAATGCAAAACCAACTAAAAGGAGTCAGCTGGGAAGAATTAATGTCAGCTTCAGCTTTAGTATACAAAAAAACAACTGGCATAAAGATTTCACCTGAAGAATATGAGAAAAACATCATGAATTCAACATTTGGTGAAGCAATCTGGGCAACAGGAGGACTTGAAAAATTCTTCGCAGGATTAATTTCTGTTGGTGAAATGGTAGTTGCACGCAGAGTTGGAAGGGCAAAAAAATAATCCTATCCTAAAAAATAAAAAATTCAACACACATTTTTTGGAAAAAATACTTTTCCAAAATCCTTTTCATTGTTAATAAATTGGCCATAAATATTATATATGTAATTTAATATAATGTAATACTAATATTATGGTGAATATATGCAATTTAAAACAAAATTTTTTATTATTTTGTTATTTTTATTATTTTTAAATATTCTAACTGTCAGTGCAACTGAAGATAATTCAACTGATTTCAATCCATTAAATGAAAATAATACAATACAAATAGAAAACAATATTTCAAATACAAATCAATCAATCCAGAAAACAACACCAAACATCACAATACAAACCAATACTCTTAAAAGTAAAGATACACTTGAAATTTATTTAAAAAACTCTACAAATGGAAGTTTAGAATCAAAAAATTTAACAATTAACTTAAATAATAAAAACTATACTTACACAACTAATTCCAAAGGTATTGTAAAATTTCCAATAAATCTTGCAAAAGGAACTTATACATTAACAGTTTCATTTAAAGGAGATGATGAATATAATGCCACTTTTGCAGCTTTTAAAATCATACTATCAAAATTAAATACAAGAATCATAGAATCAGCGAATTATATTATAAAAAAGGGAAGTATAAACATATATTTAGTTGATAGTAATGGAAACAGTGTTTCAAATAAAAAAATCACCATAAAATACAAAGGTAAAAAACACATAAGAAAAACCAACTCCAAAGGAATAGTTAAAATTAAATTAAAAGCTCCAACATCAATTAAAGTTAAATATAAAGGAGATAATCAATATTTCTCATCATCTTTAAAATTCAAGGTTCGCACAACAACATCCAGATCAATTAAAATAGGAAACTCCAAATTACTCTCTAATGGTTATATGAGGATTTATTTAAAAATCAACGGCAAATCAGTTTCTAAAAAAGTAAGATTATTCATTGGAAATAAAAAATTATCTAAAAAAAGTAATTCTGAAGGAATAGTTATTTTCAAACCATCTGTTAAACAGGGAGCATATAAAGTTAAAGCCAAAGTAGGTAAATATTACTCCTCCAAAAGCATGAAATGTTATGATGGCAATGTTAAAGACCCTTTAAAAACAAGTATTGCTTCTAAAAATGGTAAACCTGATATTGATTTAATGCCTGCAAACTATGTGATGGGGGATAATAATGCAAAATACACTCTTAAAAAATCCCAATACAAACAAGTATTAAAAAGAGATAGTTATTGCTTATATTTAAATAATAAATTAACAAAATACACATTTTTCAAAACTAAAAATCATCCTAAACTCAACCATATCATTAAACGTGAAAAATGGAATGTAATTGAAAGAGCAATAAATGCTAAACTTGTTAAAAAAAATAAACATGGATATTGGCCGGGTAAAATCACAGTATCACTTAAAGGCAAATCATATACTTATCCTGAAGTAAGAGATGCTCAAAACACAGGATATACTTGTGGACCAACATCTGGAAGTGTTTGCAGTCAGGTTTTAAAAAATTATGTATGTGAAAAATACTTGGCAAAACTCGCAGGAACTAAAAAAAGTGAAGGAACACCATGTTCAGGTATTAAAAAAGCATTGGAGAAAAATCATTTCAAATGTACATACTACTATAAAGCATCTTTTAAAAAAGCTTTAAATCAACTTAAAAAAGGAGGATGTGCTTTAGTATTTCATGCAAATATGCATTATGTGACAATTTTAGATATCAGTAGCAATGGTAAAAAGGTTCTGGTAAGTAATTCATATGGCAGTTATGATAATATTCCAACAAAATGGTTGAAAGTGAGTTATATGAAAAAGAAATTCTCACATTGGGAGGAAAGTTTAATTGTTAAATTAAATTATAAATTATCAAATTCAACAAAAAACAGTATAAATAATTACTATACAAGTTTTGGATCAAACTGGCATAAACATAATACGCATCAGCGATTAGGATTATGATGGAGGTTTAATGTTATGAATAAAATATTAAAATTACTGGTAATATGTAGTATAATATTTTTATTCACAATATCCTTCGCCACAGCCACTAATCAAACCTCTCCAGATACATTAACAAACACTACATCACCTAAAATAACAATTAACACTACTGAAATTCAAACTGGAGATTCAATTGATATTTATCTTAAAGATTCAAATAACTATCCATTAGTAAATCAAAACATAACTGCAAATATTGATGATAAGAATTACTCGCTTCTAACGGATTTGCAGGGGAAAAGTAATTTAAAACTAAATCTAAAACCTAATAATTATCTTTTAAATATTATTTATAATGGTAATTCACAGATTCCATCAGCTAATTCAACTTTTAACATTAATATATTAAAAATCAATACAAATTTAACAGTTATTAACACCACATTAATCAAAGGAGATTACTTCTATGCTTATCTTAAAAACCAGGATAACGAAGTAATAGCTGATGCTTTGATTAAATTCACAGTAAATGGTAAAACTTACAAAGACACTACTAATTCAGATGGTAGAGCAGGTTTTAAAATTTCATTAAAACCTTCAACTTATTCAGTTAAAATCATATATGCTGGTGATGAGTATTATAATTCCATATCAAAAACAATTAAATTACTTGTACCTGCAACAACATCTATTGTCATTGGAAACACTCGATTATTAACAAATGGTTATTTAAGAATATATTTAAAAAGCCCAACACAATCTGTTGTTGGAGGTAAAACAATTAAAATAACAGTTAATGATAAAATATATGTTAAAAAAACAAATAATGAAGGAATAATAGTTTTCAAACCATATGCTGGAACTGGAACTTTAACAATCACAGTAGAATATGAGGGAACCACAACTATTATCGGGTCTTTTAATACAAAAATAGTTATTGGAATTAAAGGAAATGTTAAAAACCCTTTAAAAAAGAAAATTCCATTTAAAAACGGTGTTCCGGATATTGATTGGATGTCAGGTAATTATGTAATGGCTGATGGAGATTTCAAATACACTCTTAAAAAATCCCAATATAAAAAGGTTATAAAAAGGGATAGTTATTGTTTATTTTTAAATAAGAAATTATCAAAATATACGTTTTTCAAATCAAAAACCCAACCAAAACTTAATCATATTATTAAACGTGAAAAATGGAATGTTATAGAAAGAGCAATTAATACAAAAATAGTTAAGAAAAACAAAAAAGGATATTGGCCTAAAAAAATAACAGTTTCACTTAAAGGCAAATCATATACATATTCTGAAGTTCGTGATAAACAGAATACTCCATATACCTGTGCTCCAACATCAGCTAGTATGTGCAGTCAGGTTTTAAGACATTATATTCCTGAAAAACAATTTGCAAAAAAAGCAGGCACTACCCCAGGTTTTGGAACTAAATGTCAATGGATTAAAAAAGCTTTAAAGAAATTACATTTTAAAGCCAGTTATTTTACTAAAAAATCATTTTCAAAGGCACTTAAGAAATTGAAAAAAGGAGGTTGTGCTTTAATATTCCATGCTTATAATCATTATGTTGCTATTTTAGACATTAGTAAGAATGGTAAAAAGGTTTTGTTAAGTAATTCTTATGGTAGGTATGATGTTCCGGGAGCTTCACTTCCAAATAAATGGTTAAGAGTTAAATATGTTAAAACAAAGTTTTGCTCGTATGATCAGAGAAGTTTAATTGTTAAATTAAATTATCATTTGAAAAAACATGCAAAAAAGAAGATTAATATTTTTTATTCAAATATGGGTAAAAAATGGGTGAGACATAATACTAAGGAAAGAATTTTAGATATTGGTTATTAACTTTTTACATAATAATTAAATACTGTTAATGTTAAATATATGTTAGCATGGATTTGAATTTTGACTTTACTGAAAAAAGAGTAATAATTACTGCATTTTTCTGTATGGCATTCACCATCGCAAATTTAATAACTGTTAAAATTATTAATATTGGATTTTTAGGAATGGAAACTCCTGCTGGAGTACTTATTTATCCTTTAGTATATATTTTAACTAATGTAATTGCTGATGTTTATGGTGAAAGGACTGCACGTAGAACTATTATATTAGGTCTTTGTGTTGATATTTTATTTGTATTCATGACAACTTTAATATTATTCTTACCTTCTCCAGCTTTCTATACTGGAGATTCAAGCCTAGCATTTGTATTTACACAAACTCCAAGAATCCTTATTGCATCATATATTAGTTACTTGATTGGTAACTTTAAAATGCAAGAATTACAACTATTGTAAATGAAGGAAAAGAGTATTCTGCTGTTAAAAACTTAGGAGTTATTGCTTTCAGTGAATTAATCGATAATTTCATATTTATCGGATTAGCATTTATTGGAGTATTTTCAATTCCTGATATTTTAATCATGATATTCTCACATTGGATATTAAGTTTGATTTGGAGTGCAATTGCTCAACCATTTACTAATATTACTGTTAAATGGGCTGAAAAAGGAAAACCTGCAGATGTTTAAATTTTTAGGGGAATATTTTTCCCATTTTATCTTTTTTTTATTAATTTTATAGTTTTTTGCTTTTAAATTAAATAATAAATTATTTTAATTATTATTAATATAAATTAAATTATTAATATAGAATATTTGTTTTATTGGAGTAATAATTATGAATAAGAGTGATTTGAAAAGAGATTATTATATGCTTAAAGGACCACTTGCTAAGAAGGGTTATGATTGGTGGTGGCATTCTTTAACTGCTTATAATAAGAAAACTGGTGAAGAAAGACCTTTTTTTATTGAGTATTTTGTATGTAATCCTGCGTTAGCTGAGGAAGAACCTACACTTGGACAATTACCTGAGAACCGTGAAGCTGGTAAAAAACCATCTTATTGTATGATTAAAGCGGGAACATGGGGTAAAAATCCAAAGCAGATTCATAATTTTTACTCAATGAAGTATTTTGATTGTCCTGATGATGAATTGAATATTCGTGTTGGGGATTGCAGTTTAACTGAAACTCATATGAATGGTTTTGCAAGAGTATCTGAGGAGGAAGCTCGTGAACATCCTGAGTATATGAGTGATGCTGGAGATATGATGTGGGATTTGGATATTGATAAGCAAATAACTTTTAATGTTGGTTATGGTGCAAATTCTTTATTTAGAAAATTAAATTCATTTGAAATGTTCTGGCATGCTGAGGGAATTAAAACTCAGTATAGTGGTACTATCTGGTTGGATGGTGAGGAGTATGAGGTAATTCCTGAAAAATCTTATGGTTATGCTGATAAGAATTGGGGTGGTGATTTTACTTCACCTTGGCTTTGGATTTCTTCATGTAATTTAACAAGTCTTAAAACTGGTAAGAAGTTAAATAATTCTGCTTTTGAGGCTGGTGGTGGTAGGCCGAAGGCTTTTGGTATTTCTATTCCTCGTAAATTATTAATTGGGTTTTATTATGAGGGTACTATGTATGAATATAATTTTGCAAGATTCTGGAATATGGTTAAAATTGATTTTGATTTCCAGGAGGGTGATGAGATTCATACTTGGAATGTTAAAGCAAGTAATAAGAATTCTAAAATGGAGTTGGTTCTTTATTGTAAGCGTGATGAGATGTTGTTAATTAATTATGAGGCTCCTGATGGTCAGAAAAGACATAATCGTTTGTGGAATGGTGGTAATGGTTGGGGTGAGATTAAGTTGTATAAGAAAGATGGTACTTTAATTGACCATGTGAAGATTGAAAATGCCGGTTGTGAATACGGGGAGTATGATAAGTAATGATATTCTCCGATATCCTTGCATTAATTATAGTATATGTTTATGTTGCTGTCATTTTCGTTATAGCTGAAACTGTTTTAAAGACAAGGCCTGAAGTTTCACGTAAATTTTTACATATCATGGTAGGTAACATGATATTCGCCATGCCATTTTTCACAAATCCGTGGGTCATGGTATGGTTTTTAACACTACCAATAACAATAGTACTATTCTTCCTAACACAATACTCACCAATAAAAATAAAAAACAGTGTAACAGAATCAGGGCACGCACTAGGACTATTCTTCTACGCAGGAATATGGACAGTACTAATAGCAATATTCGCCACAATCGCACCACCAAACAATCCAAAACAATACCTATGGATTGTTGCACTAGCAATAGTTCCAATGGTATATGGAGATGGTTTCGCAGCATTAATCGGTCAAAAATTCGGTAAAATCAAATACACAATATTTGGAGGTACAAAATCCCTTGAAGGATCACTCACCATGTTTGTCATAACCACAGTAATGAGTGTATTTGTATGGATGGTTTTCGTCTCAATAGGATCTCCAATGCCAGAATTCAACATAATCTACATAATAATGATTTCTGCAATTGCAACACTATGTGAAGCATTTAGTTATGGTGGAATAGATAATTTAACAGTACCCCTAACAACCTCAATTTTATATTTTCTAGTAGCAATACTTTAAATGCTACTAACTTTTTTTTTTATTTCAATTATTATTTTTTGCATTTTAAAACCTGAAATTCGCATCTTAAACATATCACTAAATAGCCATTTATATACATTTCATTAAATGTATAATTAACCATTATAAAAAAAGGTGGAAAAAAACATGGATTTAAGAAAACAAGCTGAAAAAAGAGTTGATGCAAAAATAGAATTCCAAGAAAACCTATATAAATATATAATTGTAAACTTAATAATAGCAATTATCTGCCTATTATTTCTAAAAAGTTTCTGGTTATTATTAGTTGTAATGTTTTTCTGGGGAATAAATGTTCTGGATAAATTTTTCAAAGCATACACAATAGAAAATTACAGAGAAAAAATGATAGAAAAGGAAATTTCAAAAATGGGGGAATAAATATGGCTGATAATTTACAGACAAGAGCTGAAGAACGTGTTGATATAAAAATAAAATTCTATAAGAATTTAGGATCATATATAATAGTTAATGTATTTTTAGCAATTATCAATTGGCTTTTCACACCATTTTTCTGGTGGGTGTTATTCCCAGTGTTTTTCTGGGGAATTGGAGTATTAATTGATTTTATAAAAACTTTCGTAGTTAGTAATTATTTTAATGAAAATTACAGAGAACGTAAAGTTCAAGAAGAAATGGAAAAAATTAAGAGTTTAAAATCATGAAGGTAAATTTATTTGTTTCAAAAGATATTGAAGAATCATATGCAGATATTCACACAACTCAACTAACAGATAATGTTACAAAAGCAATATCAATTCTTGAAAACGATGAATCCAGTAATATGCTGGCGGTTAAAAAAGAATATGATATTGTACTTTTACAATTTAGTGAAATATTCATGCTTAGAGTTGAAGATAAAAAAGTTAAAGTATACACAGAAAATGAAGAGTATATAATTAAAAAACCATTATATCAAGTTGAAGAGTTATTACTAGGGGATTTCACACGCATATCAAAAACAACAATAGTTAATCTGAAAAAAATCGAAAAAGTCGCTCCTTCACTAAAAGGAATGATGTTCATACAACTTAAAAATGGTTTGAAAGATAATATTTCAAGAAAATATTTGCCGGATTTTAAAAATGCATTGGATTTATAGAAAAAAATGAGGATTAGAAAAAATGAATATTACAAAATTAATTAAAAGATTATCAACAGGTGCTTTTGTAGGATGTTTTATAGGATTATTAGTTGCGGTTTTAATATCCTTCCAATTAGGTCCAAGTAATATCAGATTTTCAGGTACTGATATTGTTAATTTATTCTTCGGATGTATTGTTGCAGGTTGGGGATTTTCTTTATCTGGATTAATCTATGAAAGAGAAGATATTGCACTGCCGCTTCAAATTATTTTTCAGATGGTTATTGGAATGGGGGTATTATTTTTAATAGCAATATATTTAAAATGGATGCCGATAACATTGGGAATTGGACCAATAATAACATGGATTATAATAGCCTGTGTGTTTGCAGCTGTTTTCTGGTTTGGATTTTACATTTACTATTATCTGGTTGCTCGTGATTTGAATAATAAATTAAATGATTAAATTATTCTTTATACTCACATTCATTACATGTTTTGGTTTGGAATTTTATAATTCCTCCACATTCTGGACATAACCATTTTTCACGATCTTCCATCATCATCCGACCAATACCCATAGTTTTTATACGTTTAGCAGAATTTAAAGTATCAAGGTCATGTCTTTTAATATATTTTTTGGAATGTTTTTTAAGTAATGGGCATGGAAACTCACTGCAACGTCCGCAGTAACTGAAATTCTTTTTATCAAAGCAGGTTTTAATTTTACATTTTAAACTAGCTTTATTTTTACCATCATCACTTATAAGGCATCCTGCACATGGATTTTGAAATCTTTCACAACTAATACAATTTATCCCGCATGGTGCTAATAATTTAGAATCTAGGGTTTCAGGCATTTTCATAAATAAGAATTATATTTTTTTTCAATAATTAAAGTTTCCATAGTAATTATATTTTGGTGCAAATTCAAAAAAATACCGATACTTTTATAAATAGATAAAACAATATATCTTATTACTGTTATTTTTTTATAATAGGAAATAATAGTTACTTTTTTTGGGGAATAATGTTCCCATATGGATGTGGCCTTCGTGGCTGAACAAAAAAAAAGGTGTTAATTTATGTATAAATATATTAGAGACGCATGGAAAAACCCAGATGAGTCTTACGTACGTGAACTCATGTGGCAAAGAGCTCCTCAATGGAGAAGAGAAAAAGCAGCTCAAAGAATCGAAAGACCAACCAGACTTGACAGAGCAAGAAGTTTAGGTTACAGAGCTAAAAAAGGTTTTGTTTTAGTAAGAACCAGAGTAAGACGTGGTGGAAGAAGAAAAACTCGTCGTTTCAATGGTCGTAAACCAAAAAGAATGGGTGTAAACAAAATCACACAAGCAAAATCTATTCAAAGAATTGCTGAAGAACGTGTAGGTAAAAAATATCCTAACTTAGAAGTTTTAAACTCTTACTGGGTATGGTCTGACGGAAGATATAAATATTATGAAGTAATTTTAGTAGATCCACAAAGTCCTTCTATCATTAACGATAAAAAAATCAATTGGATTTGTTCCAAAAAACACACTAACAGAGCTCTCAGAGGTTTAACTAGTGCTGGTAACAAAGGACGTGGAATTAAATCTAAAGGAAAAGGCTCAGAACAAGCTAGAAGAAGAAAATTATAATTATTTTCTTCTAAAAATTCCTTTTTTTTGATTTAAATGATTCATAATATTAAATTCAGAGCTTTCGTTTATGAAAATGAAAGTGTTGATGAAATTAAACAAGCTATTTTAAATATTTTACCTGAAGCTGAAATTGAAACAGAGGAAGCTGAAGGTTTACTTGAAGATAAAATACTAATTTTAACTGGAACTATTTCTAAAAAACGATTTACAAAAACTTTTTTCAAAACTCTTTTAGAATCAACAGATTTAGATAAATTAAACGATGATTTAGAGCGTAAAATGGATGATAAAGGAAACTGGTTTTTAAGATTTGATAAAACCAGTGCATTAGATGAAAAATGGATTATTCTAGATAAAGGAGATGCAATTCATCTTAAAGTAAAAATAGCGGCATTTCCTGCAAAAAAGCAAATTGCAATTGATAAAGTTAGGGAAGCTATTTTAGGTGCTTAAATGGATTTTAATGAAATAATTCATGAATTTGAAGAATTATCTGATGTTGATTATGCTTTAAATATGAAAAAATTCGGCATTCAACATGTTAAAAGTTATGGTCTTAGACTTCCACAGATTAGGAAAATAGCTAAGCAATGTGGGAAAAATCATGATTTAGCATTGAAACTCTGGAATCATGGTTATCATGAAACTTATCTTTTAGCAACAATGATTGAAGAAAATGAAAAAGTTGATAATAATCAGTTAAACGAATGGGTTAATGGATTTTATTCATGGGATTTGGTTGATCAGGCATGTATTAATCTTTTAAGATTCATACCTCAAGCCCATGATAATATTTTCATATGGTCTGATTCAGAGGAGGAATTTGTTAAAAGAACTGCATTTAGTTTAATAGCTGTTTTAGCAGTTCATGAGAAAAATTCTGATTTTGAAATATATTTTGATATTCTGAAAAGAGGTTCAAAAGATAATCGTAATTTTGTTAAAAAATCAGTTAATTGGGCTATAAGGCAGATTGGAAAGATTGATTTGGAGAATAATAGGAAAACATTAAATCTTGCTTATGAAATACTTGATTTTGATTGTAAATCCAGTAAATGGGTTGCTCGTGGTGCAATTAAAGAATTGGAAAGTGATAAGGTTCAGTCTAAATTAGGGTGAAAATCTATATTTTACTGTTTTTTCTAATATAATATTAGGTGGATTAAAATGGAAATGAAGAGTTATTATTTAATAATCCTATTGGTTGCATTTATAATTTGTATTGGTGTTTTCTGGTTTCAGTTTAACAATAATGTAACTACTTTTATCATGATTAATGAAACTGAGGTTGTTGAAAATGGGTCTTTTTCAGGGATGTTGGTTGATGCTTATGGTTATGGTGTTGCTAATCAAACTATTACTTTTCACAAGCCCGGTTATGAAATGGGTACTCTTGTAGATGTTACTACGAATAATGAGGGTGAATTCACGATTGATAATGTTGAATATTTGCCTGATGCGGGTAATGATAATTATTATGGTAATTTTACTTTTGCAGGTCATGATAAATATCAGGGATGTACTTTTGAAGGTAATATCACAGTACATCCGAAGTAATTAAAATTTTATCCTTTTTTTTCTTTTCATAATATCCATATTTTTTTAATGTATGAAATAGAAATATCTATTTCATGAAAAGGATTTTTAAATGTGTTGAAAAATATTTTTTCATAGTAATTTTACTTGCGGTAATTGTTTCTTTAGTTTATCCTAGCTCTTTTCAATGGGTTTTAAGTAAATATGAGGGTATTAATATATTGAATTTACTTTTAGGTATTGTTCTTTTTACAATGGGTACTACTTTGAAAGTTGATGATTTTGTTAATGTATTTAGAAATCCAAAGGAAATTTCTATAGGTATTTTAGCACAATATATGATAATGCCTTTAATTGCGGTAGTTCTTGCAAAAATCTTTTCTTTAAATATAGGATTGGCTGTGGGACTTATTTTAGTTGGAACTGTCCCTGGGGGAACTGCTTCTGATGTTATTACTTTTCTCTCTAAAGGAGATGTGGCTTTATCAGTTTCTTTAACTACAGTATCTACTATAATTTCACCTATTTTAACTCCGTTAATCACATTACTGTTATTCGGTAATCAGATTCGTTTTAATCCTATGGACATGTTTATTTCAATTATTGAAATTGTGATTATTCCTATTATTATAGGTTTAATTTTAAATTATAAATGGCCAGAGTTTTGTGATAAATTAAAAGATTATTTGCCTGCGATTTCATCGATTGTAATTTGTTTAATTGTTGCAGGCGTAATTGGTGCTAATAAACAGGCTATTTTAACCTCTTCAATTATAATAATTGTGGTTATTGTTTTACAATATTTCCTTGCAATGTTACTTGGGTTTGGAGTTGGTTATTTAGCTGGTATGGATAAAAAACAGATTATTACAGTTGCTATTGAGTTGGCTTTTCAAAATTCAGGTTTATCCACTGGTCTTGCAAAAGCTCATTTCCCAAATTTATCTCAAGCCACTGTTCCCGGTGCATTGTATTCTGTTTGGCAGAATTTCGCAGGTTCAATTCTTGCATATGTATTTAGAAAATATTTCTGAAAAATATTCAAATTAAAATCAAAAAATATTATAATAGTATAAGAATATATTTATTAACATATGTCATGTCCATAATATTGTGCTGTTATAAGTAATTTGGATATGAAATATATATTTTAGGGAGGATGAATAAGATGTCGGATTATGATTTTGAAGAAGCAGATTATGATTCTATGATTGGTAATGGAGACCATATTTGTTTAAATTGTGCTTATTGGGATGTTAGTCCATATGGCGCATCTTATGGGATGATTTGTCGTAGAAATTATCCAACGAATAGTCCTGGAGATTCATGCAGTGATTTTGTAGAATTCACTAGTTTTGCAGGTTATGGTGATGAAGGACAATATCAATTTAATGAAACAACAAAAAGTATTGCCAATAAATTAAATTACTGGAAAAATAACAGATAAATAATTATAACATTTTATAAATTTAAATTATAATAATTAAAAATAACCAAAAAAATTAAGGAGGGATTTTTATTAAATCAAAAATAATAATTGTTGTATTAATTCTTGCAGTTTTAATCAGCTTGCCTTGTATAAGTGCAGTTAGCGATAATCAAACAGATTTAAATGCTCAATTTTCCAATATTATAAAAGAAGAAACTTTAACAGATAATACAGATACAGGTAATTTCACGGATTTAAATAATTTAATTTCTGAATCTGGAAATCAATTAATATTAAATAAGAGTTATAAATTCAATCCGTTGGAGGATAAGGATTTTGATGGATTTACAATTTCCAAGGATAATTATATTGTTGACGGACAAGGCCACACTATAGATGGTTCTGGTCAAGTAAGAATATTTGTTTTCACAGGATCAAATATTACTCTTAAAAATATTAATATAATAAATGCAAATGGAACAGAGGGTTCTGCAGCCCATATTACTTCTTTAAAACTAATTGATAATTGTAGTTTTATTAATAATACTGCTTCCAGTTCTGGTGGCGCAATTTATATTAATAATTCTGTTTCAAATTCTAAAATCAATGCAATATTCATAAACAATAGAGCAAATAATGGTGGTGCAATATACTTTAATGATGAAACCACTAATATTACAATAAATGGATATTACAAGGATAATGTGGCTCAAAAAGGTGCTGGTGGAATTTATCTTAAAAGAAAATCTTCAAACAACACTTTTGTCGCTGAATTTTATAATAATTATGCGCTAAATGGAAGTGGTGGAGCAATATTTTTCATTAATCAGGCTGAAAACAATCAATTTGAAAGTATTTTCAAAGATAATAATGCAGATTACGGTGCAGGAATCTTTTTCTACAATAAAGCAAATAATAATAAATTCAATTGTAGTTTCATAAATAATGTAGCAGACTCCTGTGGTGGAGCAATGTTTTTCTACAGTACATCAAATAACAATAACTTCACAGGTTATTTCATTAACAATTCTGCTTTAGGAAAAATTAGTATTGAAAATGGAAACGGAGGAGCAATAACATTTAAAAACACTTCATCTAATTGTATATTCTCATGTGATTTCATTAACAACACTGCTGTTTTATATGGTGGAGGAGTAAATTACAGAGAAACTCCATATAATATAACATTCAATGGTAATTTCATTAATAATGAAGGTAAATATGGTGGAGGAGTTAATTTCTTCAAAACCTTTAAAAATGTAATATTTAATAGTGAATTCTATAATAATTCTGCTGAATATGGTGGTGCAATTGCTTTTAATGAGGGAGTTGTTGAAAATATTTTATTTAAAAATAATCATGCTGTATATGGTGGAGCAGTATATTCTAATGGTAATTTGAACGTTCTTGATTCTGAATTTTATAATAACACTGCTTCTCAACAGGGTGGGGCTGTATTTATTGAAAATTCAATTTCAAATTCTAGAATTAATTCCACATTCATTAATAATAGTGCATATCAGGGTGGAGCAATATTCTTTAATAATGAAACTGATAATTGTATAATTAATGGATATTATGAAGGTAACAATGCTGAAAGAATTGGTGGAGCATTATGCTTCCAATTAAATGCATATAATAATATAATTTCAGCTGAATTCTATAATAATAGTGTAAACGTTGCCAGTGGAGGAGCAATATTCTTCCGTAATATCGTTGTAAACAATCAATTTGAAAGTATTTTCAGAGGTAATCGTGCAACTTATGGTGCAGGAATCTTTTTCAATAATAAAGCAAATAATAACAGATTTAATTCTGATTTCAGATTTAATGTAGCTAGTTGCTCTGGAGGAGCAATGGTTTTCCGTAACACTACAGATAAGAATAATTTCTCAGGTTATTTCATTAACAATTCTGCTTTAGGATTAATTGATGTGAATAATAGTAATGGAGGAGCAATAGCTTTTAGAGATGTATCAACTAATTGTTTATTTGATTGTGATTTCATTAATAATACTGCTGCTGTAGGTGGTGGGGGAGTTAATTACAGACAAGCTCCAATCAACATAACATTTAATGGTGATTTCATTAATAATAAAGCCGGATATGGTGGTGGAATTAGTTTCTATAAAACCTCAGGTAATATAATATTTAATGGTGAATTTAATAGTAATTCTGCTGAATATGGTGGTGCAATAGCCATTAATGAAGGAATCATTGAAAATGCCTTATTTAAAAATAATCATGCTGAATCTGGAGGTGCAATCTATTTCATTGAAAACGGAGAAATAGTTAACTCTACTTTCATAAATAATTCTGCATATGATTCTGATGATAGTGCTGCTGGAGCAATTTTCTTCGAGAGTAATGGAACAGTAATTGATTCTGAGTTTATAAATAATACTGCTAGTTATTATGGTGGTGCAGTTTACATAAATGGTAATGGATTAATTAAAAATTCTATCTTTAACAATAATGAAGCTCAAAACGGCGGATCATTATATGGTTTTGGTATTTCTGAAGTAGATAATTGTAATTTCACAAATAACAATGCAAGGACTGGTGGAGCATTTGAATTTTGGAAAAGTGGAATAGTTAAAGATTCAAACTTTAACAATAATACTGCAAGATTCAGTGGAGGAGCAATTTATGCTAATGATAATATAGAAATAAATAATTCTAATTTCACCAGTAATTCTGCAAAAGAATATGCAGGTGGTGCAATATACATTTTTGGTTCTGGTGAATTTAATAATGATAATTTCATTGGTAATTCTGCTTTGGATTATGGAGGAGCAATCTATTATAATAAGAATGGATCAATCAACCAATCTAATTTCATAAACAACACTGCTAAAGATGGTGGAGCAATTTTAACTCGTGATGATCTCATAATCAGTAATTCCAAATTTGCAGATAATGTTGCAACTCGAAAAACAAATCAAATATCTTTAAAAGAAAATGCAGATCTCACATTAATTAATGTTGATCCAAAGGATTTAGGACTATTATATACTGCTCAATTAATAAATCTTAGTGCTGTCAATATTAATTATGGAGGAATTGTGAAGATTTCTTCAAATGTTTTAGATGAAAATAATGTGTCATTAAATGGTGGAACATTATCAGTTGATATTAACGGCAAAACATATTCTGCTAATGTTGTTAATGGATCTGCAACTGTAGAAATTCCAAATTTAAATGTGGGAAAATATAGTGTTGATGTTAAATATAGTGGAAATGAACGTTTTGTAAAATCATCTGTTTCATTCACTGTATCTAAAGAAGATACAATAATTCTTGCTAAAAACACTAAGTTCAAAAAGGCTAAAAAAGTGAAAAAATATACAGTAACCTTAAAAACCAAGAAAAATACTCCGGTTAAGAATGTTAAACTTACTTTAAAAGTTAAAAAGAAAACTTACACTGCAAAAACTAACACTAAAGGTAAAGCAACATTTAAAATCAAAAAATTAACCAAAAAAGGTAAATATAAAGCAACAATAACTTTTAAAGGCAATCAATACTATAATAAAGCTACCAAGAAAGTTAAAATTATAATCAAGTAGATGTTTTTAACACATCTACTTTTTTTTTAAATTTTTTAACGTTTATTTATTTTTAATTTTGTATTTATCATCAATGAATATGATAGTTAAAATAAGCATAACAATATGTAGGATAAGCAGAATCAGTGAAGTCTGATTAAATGCTACAACTGAAGCTTGATTATGGCCTATGCTGCCTCCTGCTAAGATGGCAACTATAACCACCACTATTGATGAGCCGATTGCAGCAAAAATCTGTCTTAATGTATTGTTAACTGCAGTTCCATCTTCTACTTTATCTGATACCATAGTTAAAGCCCATGTTGTGGCGGGCATCAGTGCCAAACCCACACCAATATAACGGATTGATTGAGTTATAGTCATGAATTCAAAAGAGGAATCTTGAGTATAAAACATCATAGTTGCAAATCCTATTATTGATAAGATACAACCCATAATCAGAACTTTTTTAATTCCAATTCTATTTGTAAGTAAAGGGCCGATGATATTAAATGCAATAATCAATAATCCTCCAGGTAGAAGTACTGAAGCTGAAAAAATTGCTGAATTGTAAGCTATACCTTGAATGAATATTGGAATAAGTGCAGTGCATCCATTTAAACATGAAAAGAGAATACAGATAAATATTGTACCAACTAAAAAATACTTGTTTTTAAGTATTGATAGATTAATCAGAGGTTTTTCTAATTTGGATTGGCGTTTTACAAATAATATTAAAGTTATAATTCCAATGATTATTGGTAAAATCACCATATAATGTCCAAATCCATAATCTGCAACATTTGTAAAACCAAGCATTATACCTGCACATCCAATTATTGACAATACTACAGATAAATAGTCAAGAGGATAATCTTCAGTTGGTGTGTTATCTTTTACAAATATTATGCCTAAAATCAAAAGAATTATTGTGGCTACTGTAAAAAATGAGAATAATTCTCTCCAGCCATATAATGTTATGACAAATCCTCCTAAAAAAGAACCAATTACTGGTGCTATTGCAGCAACTAAACCATAAATTCCCATATATGTTTGCCATTTTTCTTCAGGAATAGTTCTAAGTAGTAAAATTTGAACATATGGCATTATAATACCATTTCCAATAGCTTGAAGGATTCTACCAATAATCAAAATAATTAGGGAAGTTGAAAAATAACATATGATTGATCCTAATAAGAATATGATTAATGAAAAGAAAAATATTGTTTTTGCAGTAAATCTTCGTGATATAAAAGCACTTAATGGAATCATAACTCCCACAACAAGTAGGAATGCGGAATATGACCATTGTGCTTGTGTTGATGAGACAGAAAAGTCATTCATCAAATAAACAAAGCCTGTTGTAATAATTGATTGGGCTATGCATAATAGACTTGAAGCTAAAATAAATAATGTTAATAGTTGTATTTTGTTGTTTGATTTGATATTCATTATTTTCACTAAATTAAATTTTATAATGAATATTATTTATATTTTTAGATATATATTTGATAGTTTATATAAAAAAAGAATAAAAGATTGGTTTAATTAATCTATGCATCTGCATATAATAAACCAATGGCTCTATATAAATATAATAATAAAAACGGCACTCCAATAATAAGACTTATGAAAACACCAATATATGGAATTAATCCAATTAAAGTGATGACAATTAACAAAGCAAATGCAATTATATAAATTACAATCAGGGTAACTATAATTTTTATAAATCCGATGTTTTTCATGTCGTTTAGTATTTTTCTAAATCTTAAACCTTCGATTCCGCTTCCGGATTTTGCAAATCTGACCAGTCCTGTAAATGACATTAATGAAAATATGATAAATAAGATAATTGCAACAATTAAAGTAATGGTTAATGAGTTAGTGAATGTGTTCATTGCGGATTGGGGAATTGCTGCGGTTATCATGGTCAAATTAGTTGCATTGTTAGCTATAGCATCAACACTACTGTATACGATTTCAGTGAATGAAGAAAACAGGCCGCTTGCTGAAGCAACAATTATAACAATGACTATAGGTATGATGAAATAGATTATATCTAAAATCAATGCTTTAATACCTATGATAAATTGTTTCACATAATCAAAATCAGGAAGTGTTTCATCACCTTCTGTTCCACCTTTAATGACATCAACTAAGTATCCTAGAACTATAAATGAAACGATTAAAGTTACAAGGCTTAAAATAATGGATAAAGTACTATCCTTAAAGCCATATGATGGTAGAATTGTTGATAAGTTCATTAAAATAATTAAGGCACAGAATATTAAAAATTTTCGAGTATCACTAATAGGATATTTAATGGCATCTGTTATTATTTCACGTAAATTCATATTTATCACATAACTTAACTATTTGTTAAATATATATTTTTAGATAATAGTATTTAAAATTTAAAGTAAGTGATTAATTAACCAACTAGTTGATGGGAGGAATGTTTGGTTAGTTTATATTAACTGAATTGCCGTAATCTTAATATATATGAATTAATATAAATCATTATTACAGAGGCATAATATGAACAAAAAAATTGTTACATTTATTCTTGTTATATTGATTTGCTTTTGTTTTTTAAGTATTGTCGTTGCAGACAATGCCACGCATAAAGATAAGCACACAACTGATCAGAACAATACAATCGATAAAGATAAAAATGACGATAAAAATCAAACAATTGACAAGAATGATACGGCAGATAAAAATAAAACGGATGATAAATCCAAAAAGAACTATATTTTAGCTAAAGGAAAGGGAAATAACATTAAATTTAGCGATGGGTTTAGAGGATTTATTCTTGATTATTCAAAACCCTCTGCACATTCAGGAGATGAATTCAAATCTGTTTCTACATCAAAAGCCAGTAATTCAAATAAGTTGAAATTAGCTGTAATTGAATGTTATAAACAGGATTCAACAAATAAGATTGAAAAAATAATCAGTGATTTTGTAAAAACTGGTTCTTCTAATAGTAAAATCGGTGAAGCAGTTGAGGAATCACATGAAAAAGTAAGTGATCATGAAGTTGTTAAGTTAGATGATCATACTGAAGCTGTTTTTGATTTTGAAGTTTTGAAATCTGTATCTGGTAATGAATCAGATTATTTTGCATATAAAGTGTCATTTAAAACTATTCATAATGATAAAAAGAATATAAATCAAACCAATAATTTAACTAATGTAACAAATACAACCAATACTACAAACACTACAAATACAACCAATTTTACCGGTTTAACTCAACCAGTTGATAATGAAACAAACTCTACATTCCTAAAAGATTTATATGATTATTTAGCTTTTCTTGCCAATGCACTCTATGATGTCTGGAAACCTGTTATTGACACATTAATAAATAATTTTTTAATGATTATTAATGCTCTGGAAGATTTGGCAAATATGTTTGAAGACTTTATGATGGAAATGAATTCTTTGATAGATGCTCTTGGAAAACTTTTAAAGATGCTTGGATCTATATGGAAAGAACTTAATGGAATTTTAAAGTTATTTGGTATTTTATTGTCAGCTATTGAACAGCTTTTAAATTTAATCGGGTCCATATTGAATTTCATTGCGGGACTTATCTCCTCAATTATTTCACTTATACAGCAGCTGTTAGGATTGTTGTTTAGTGTAATAGATTTCATTATAGATTTAATCAATCAACTCCTGTCCTTAATTCAAGCGATTTTAGACTTTTTGAAATCAGCCGGCAGTTACTTGATTAATGTTGTTGAAAATGCGGGAATTATAATAATTGCATTTGTGATTATTACATTTGGAGCATTCTTTTACAATAGAATAAGATAATTTTTTATCTTATTCATTTTTTTTTTAATTATCCCATTTACTGATATGCCATTTGCCATTAATTTTTTCCATAGTTTGTTCACTATGTAATGTCCATGTTCCTTTGATTCCATATACTTTTGCATCAAGAGTCACATTAGCTTTAAATATGGCTTTTGTATTTTCAATAATTGTTATGTCCGGGTTGTCGATTGTTGATTGGTAATAGTTTAATGTTCCGTCCAGTATTTCATTAATATATTCATGTTTTGTCTGTGTTTTTCCAGACATGTGTGTTAATGTATAATTATCGTTTAAAATTTCATCAAGTAGGTTATGATTCTTTTCAATCATAGCTTTTTGAAATTCTATGAATCTTTCAAGGATTTCTTCCTGAGTTTTGGTTAATTTTTTCTTATTGATGACTGTTATTTTCATGTTAAATCGTTTTATTCGTTAAATTTGTTTTTATCAAGTGTTTTTATGACTTTTGCAGGGATGCCTACTACCACTGAATAGTCGGGAACGTCTTTGGTTACGATGGCGCCGGCTCCAACAATTGCATATTTTCCAACAGTCACTCCAGGCATAATACTTGCTCCGGCTCCAATCCATGCTCCTTTTTTGATAATGATTTTTTCGCATAGGAGAACTTGTCTTTCATATTCGTCATGGTTGTTTGATAGTAATTGCACGTTTCCTGCAATCATCACGTCATCTTCTATTATGATTCCTCCTCTTGCCATTGCAAGGCAGTTGCTGTTGATGAATACATTGTTTCCAATTTGCATATGGTCGAATGCGGCACCTGCAAATGGTGTGGTGATTGTGCTGTTTTCGCCGATATTGCCGTCAAGTAATTCGTTAAGGAGTATGGAATATTCTTCGGTTTGGGGTTCTGTATGGTTAAATTTAAACAATAGTTTTGTTTGTTTGATGGTAAATTCTAATTCTTCTGGTGTTATTTTATTTAAATCTACTCTTTCCATTTTATCTCTCTTTTTGTTTTTATTTTAATAGTTAATTTATATTAATTATTATATAAAATTAACTATTAACTAAAGTTAACTATATATAGTAGCAGCTATAAAATTATATTCAGATATTATGATCTTCGATGAAAATCCGGAAAACATATTCATCTACCATTATGTTGAGGAGATGATTTCAAGCTATACTGAATACTACAAATCCAACTTTAATGAATCAGAATTAACATTAAAGGAATTCAGCATTCTTTTAAGAATAAGATTTCAAAGTACTGCAACTCAACATGATCTGGTGGATTTGTTTAAAGTAAGCGGAGCATACATTGCAAAACTTTTAAGAAAATTTGAAGATATGAATTATGTTGTAAGAAAAGAAGTTCCTGAAAACAGACGAAAAAAACTGGTTAAAATAACTGATGAAGGAATAAAAAAGACAGATGAACTAATTGAAATAATTCAAAACTGGGAGAATAAAGTCACTGCCAATATAAGTGGCGATGAACTTAAAACTCTCAAAGAAATTTTATTTAAAATAATAATAATTTAAAATTGGAGAAATTAAAATGAAAGACAAAAAAAGTATAATAATCTATTTCAGCAGAGCAGATGAAAACTACTTTGGAGGATCCCTAAAATACATTGAAAAAGGAAACACTGAAGTGATTGCAGAATTTGTTCAGAATTTAACAGGGGCAGATATGTTTAAAGTCGAACCATTGATTCCATACTCCAAAGAATATATGGAATGCATTGAAGAGGCTAAAATTAGAACAAAAAACCATGATGCTCCAATTAAAGAGGAGATTCCTGACATATCTGATTATGAAATAATATATGTTGGAGCTCCAGTCTATTGGGGAGGAATGCCTGAAGAACTCATCACAGCTCTTGAAGGATTGGATTTTAATGGGAAAATCATAATGCCATTCACAACTCATGAAGGTTCAGGATTATCTGGAGTCCCAATACAATTAAAAGAAATTTGTAAAGGTGCAAAAGTTCTAGATGGGCTTGCAATATCAGGTTCACAGGTAGATAGTTCAAAATCAAAAGTTGAAGCTTGGATTAGTAAAATATAGCTGTGTGGTTGTCAATGTCAGTGTTAATTAAATAGTTTATATAACTTATAAAGCAAAATATAAATTAATCATGTTCAATGAATTATAGTTTACTCATGTTTATTATTATAGAACTTTAAATGATTTCATATTTATGAAAGTTATAATCGGTGGTTTTATTATGATTTACACTCTCGATGAAATAAAGGAAAAACTATACCTATTGCAGTAAATATGGTGTTTCTAAAATGAGTCTGTTTGGATCTTATGCGCGGGGTGAAGCAACTGATGAATCAGATATTGATTTATTAATAAACAAAGGTGAAATCAAAGGTTTAATAGATTGTTGATTTTATTCATGATTTGGAACAATCTTTAAAATGTAATGTTGATGTTGTAACAACAAGTTCACATAACAAAAAATTTTTAGAAAAAATATGCAAAGATGAGGTTTTAATTTAGGGAAATAGGGATTTGGAATATCTTGATAACATTATTGATTATTGTGGTAAAGTTGAAAAATTCTTAATGAATTTGATTCCAATTATGATGAATTCATTGTAAATGATATTTTTCAATTATCTTGCAGTATGTGCATTATCCAGATTGGGGAAAATGTAGATAGGTTATCTGATGATTTTAAAGAAAATTATAATCATATTCCTTGGCGTAGTATTAAGGATATGCGTAATATCAT
>SUTL01000102.1 GCA_015062925.1 Methanobrevibacter thaueri | reverse complement strand
TACAAAATCATTAATCTGATTAACCATCACATAGGTTTCATCTTGATTTGTAGGATAATTTAATTCTAAAACAGGAATTCCCTTATTCCTAAGTAAAAATATTGATAATTCATTTGTTCTGGCACATCCAATACATCCAAAACCATATGGTGCTCCATCAACAACAATAGCAGCTTCAGCTTCATCTATAAGTGGACCTATAATTGCCATTCTTCCACGAACACCTGAAGGAACTTCAATAGCTGCATATTTAAGTCCTTTAATCGGGTCTTCTTCAGTAATGTTCATTGGAGGAGAATCAATCTCCGGGTCTTTGATTTTTTGTCTGATTTGTTTTTGTAAAACCAAAGGAGTATGACCTTTTCTTTCAAGTAAATCTGCTAAAATTAATGAGTTTGGAGGATAAATAGCGATTTTAACCATAATTTTCACCTAATCTTTTTTATCTAAACATTCATTCATGATTCTTTTAAATTCATCAACACTAACTGGTTTTTCAGGTTCTATTTCAACATCTTTGCGTTCTTCCAAAGCATTAGAAACAAAACCTAATATACGATATTCTTTTTCCATTTGATGGAAACCTTCTCTTGGACCGAACCTGTGGCCTCTGCAACGTCTAGGATCGCCTGGGGCAAATCCTCTTTCTTTTGTGAAAATGTGGTTTGGATCAAGTTTTCTAATCTCCTTAATAGCTTTATAAACATCTTCACTTTTTCCACTGACCATAGATCCGTAACATGTATTTTTTATTGTAAGGGGTAAATCAAGCATATGAAATGCAGTGACAACTTCTTGTTCACTTACATGTGCTCCCGGACCAATAAAAATCATACGAGTAATTACATCAGGATCCCAATCTTCACTGCCTAACTCAGGACTCATGGTTAGATTCTGTGACATAAACTACAACTCCCTCTTTTAATTTTTCAATATAATCATAATCAGAAGTAATATCTCCAACAATATTTGTTGCTTCAAAAGATTCTGCTGTTGGGCCGAATTCAAAATTATCTTCAAATCTGATTCCTATTAAACCGACACTTTTTGAAGCCATATTTGTAATTCCAATTTGACCTCGAATAACTTTATCAACAGGATTGTTTTCAGGAACTAAACCTTTAGATAGTTTTTTATCTCCTTCAAAAATAACAATATGCATTCCAGGTACTGCAAAGTGAACTTTAATTTTACCAACAGGATTTTCCAAAAGTCCGGATAATAATTTAAAGTATTTAACTGATCTTGGTGCATTATCTGCGAATTTAATTGTGCATATTTCCTGTTTATTAACAGATTTAGTTATTACTTTTCCTTCTTTTAAAATATCAATTGTATGTTTAGGATTCTGTTCAACAATAATTGCATCATCATCAACAATACCCTCAATCATATGTTCAACACCGGCTTCAGATAATAATTTGGTAGCTTCACTTTGAGTTTTATTTAGAAGCATTAATCTGTCTTGGGTGGATTTAACAGTGATGAAATCATTCTGTTTTGCAATATCAATGATTTCCATACCATTGATAATTTTACCTACAGTTGTATGATTTGGAGTTAATACTCTGTTTTCACGATAAATATATAATCTTCCAACACCTGCACCTGTATTTCTAACTGTTATTGTTCCTCTACTTCTTTGTGTTGTTTTTTCTTTAGGTTTTTCAATACCTGCTAGGTCATAAAATCCAATGAATGATTCACTGTCATATGAGACTTTAATTCTGTTATCTTTTATTAGTGAAAATAAATGTTCTACACATATTGGTGAATCTTCATTTATTTCAAAGGAAATATATGTGTATAGTTCATTTCCTTCTTCAAGAACTGTGCTTAAATCTGATACTGATGTGGAGTCTGTTGTTGTGCTTCTTTCTATGATTGGTTCTATGCCTGTAACTTTATCCTCATCAGTTAAATTATCTAATGTTTTTTTACCTCCTATTACATGTGCAAAAATACCTTTGTTGTATGGTGGTACACTGTAAACATTAGTGGAGTTTTCTTTAAGCATTATTAAGTGAGTTGATTCGTTACTAAAACTTGATAAGCTTAAAACAACATCTCCTTCAAAATATTTAAATTCCTCAGAAGTAGGTTCCAAGTCAGTTACAATAGGACCTATTGCAACTTCTGTTGATGTTGACCATCTAATATCTAAATTAATAAAATCCTCATATTGATTTTTCCACACATCCACTAAGGGTTTTGCCTGTTCAGATTCATCTAATTGAATAATTATTGAACCTCTGTTTGTTTTAATTTTATACTTGCTAATATTTTTTTCCAATTCTTTTTTCCCTTTGATTAAGCAAATAATGCTTCCTGGAGTATATGGAGCGTTTGTTTCAGCAATTACATCTTGAATTGTTGAACCATCAACCACATCCACTTCTTCCCCATTAATTTTAATTAACATACAATCTCCAATAAGAATTTTTAATATTATATATATTTGATATTATTATATAAAAAAATTATTTATTGGATTTTTCAAAAATTATATAATCACAAAATTATAACAATAATATATAAGGAGGGAAATTTTATGGAATTCGGTAAAAAACATATAATTATAATATTAATTATTTCAATAATTGCCCTTGGAATCCTATCCGCAACCACTGCATACACCGGAACCGGATTTACACACAACATACCAAGTTCAAAGTACTCTGACTTATCAAGAGGAGATATTTTAAAACAATATAAAGATACTGATTGTAAAGTTGAGGAAAAAGGAATTTGTACAAAAGTTGTTGATGGAGATACAATTTACTTAGATAATGGTAAAAAAATTCGTTTTGTAGGAGTTAACACACCCGAAAGAGGCGTTACAGGTTATATTACTTCTAAAAATTTTGTTCAGAAGTTATGTTTAAATAAAAAAGTTGGTATTGATGTTGATGATTCTAAACACTCAGATAAATACGGTAGAACATTAGGTGTTGTTATTGTTAAAGGTAAAAATGTTAATGAAATGCTTTTAAAAGAAGGGCTTGCAGAAGTAATGTACATACCACCAAGTGAATTTTACCCATATAACTGGGCAGATGGTTCAACACATATACCTGATTCATACCATACCTATACAAACACCCACTCAGACTCATCAAGTAATTCAGGAAGTTATGTTGGAAATTCATACACCGGAAAATTCCATGAATTAACTTGTAAATGGGGGCAGAAAATCTCAAGCAATAATAAAGTAAAATTTAACAGTAGAAATGATGCTATAAGTCAAGGATATCATCCCTGCAGGGTTTGTAATCCTTAACTTCATATTTTTTTAGCATTATTTGAATATTAAAACAGGATTTTTATCCTGATTGAATACTTCTATTTTTTCATCCTTATAATTTAAAAATAATGAATTTGAATCAGTTACTTCACCAACAACATTTGTTTCAATAGAATATTTTGCCAAATACTCTTTTATGAATTCACATTTATCTTCTGATGCAGTGAAAACAAAACCTGACCCAGGATATGATCTAAGCCAGTCCACCCATTCAACAGTTTCATTTCTCGGAATATCCTCTAAATTAACATCTGCACCTTTATTTGATGTTTCAAGAAGCATTTCAAGTGTTCCGAGAATTCCAGGGTTTGAAATATCTTTTCCGGATTTTATATAGTCATGTTCAGCAAGATACTGTACTGCAGTAATTTGGTCCTGTACAAGTTGAGGATCTTTATCATAAGTTGTATCCCAGTTTAAATTAAACATTTCATGTGGTTTACCGTCAAGGTCGATTGCAACAAGGATTTTATCTCCGGTTTGTGCATTGAAACTTGTTATTATTTTGTCTTTTTTTGCAATTCCCACTATTGCAACACCTAATGAATCTGTTTCACCGTCAGGATGAAGGTGTCCTCCTACCATAGGCACATTAAATTTTAAACATCCGTCTTTAATTCCTTTTAAAAGGTCGGAATATATTTCATCATTACTTATTGACATTATATTAACCATTGCTAATGGTTTTCCTCCCATTGCAGCAATATCATTTACATTCACTAGTACGGAGCAGTACCCTGCCCAATATGGGTTGACGTTCATTATATCTCCCCATATTCCATCTGCAGCTAATAGGATTACCTGGTTATTTCCAATGTCAATTGCTGATGCATCATCCCCGATGTCTATTACTACATTTCCGGAAACATTATATGATTCTTTTAATAAGGTTATTACATTGTTTATTGAGCTTTTTCGTGATACTCCTTTGAATTGTTGTATTTCACAAACAAGATTTTTAAAATCCAAAATTTACACATCCCGATTTTTTTATTTGATTTTAATAATTTTATATTTGCAGTTAATGTTTTTTATTATTTCCTTAATTTTGAGATATATTTCATCGGTGTTTGTAAAATCATATGATTCCTCTTTATTATGGAATATTTTCTTTTTAATATTTTGACCGCAGATATCATCAAAACCACTTTCGACTTCGAAAATGATAGAATTTTTAACCTTGAATCCATCTTCAACAACCTTATCTAAATCTCCATCGGTTATTCCAATTACAGGTATATCAAATCGGTACAGAATATCAGAAGATATTAATGTTGTATCATCACCAACAGTTACAACAAGATCACAATCTTTAAACCTATAAACATCCTCACCAGCATGATCAAGAAAACAAACTTTAAAATTATCCGATTTATCAGATTTAATAACTCTTGGAGTAACTTTAGCATGTCTTAAAAGACCCGTTTTAATAATAGCAGAATTCAAATCCACTTCACCTAATTTTTCAAGACCATGACTTTTAAGCTCACCACCAACAATATCAACAATATAATTATCCTTAGCAATCAATATTAATTTAGTTGAATTAGTTTTACCAATAACAACACTATTAACCATAATATTTTCACCAGGACTTACACCATGAACAATTCTTTGATTAACCCCTACAGCATCATGTTTAATATGATTTTCATAAACATCATCTGGCATTACAATATTTAAATTTAATTTCTGAGCCAATTGCCCAACAATACTTAAATCATTATTCCATGGAATAATACTACCATCACTTTCACCAGGCCGTTCAATTTGAATTACCGGAATATTATTAGAAGATATTTTATCAACATAATGATTATAAACTTTATAACCGAAAACCTGACCTGTAACATCAGATTTTCCATAATTAAGTAAAAATATCAAATCCACATTACTATCATGAAATATTTTTAAAGAATCACTTGGAACCAGTTTTTTTGAAATATCTATGATATTTTCAAGATTTGCATCTATTACTGCAGTTCTACCCATTGTTCCTCCAAGTCTAGCTGATACTTGCCCGTAATTTTCAAGTAGTCCGATTAGTTTTAATGCATATCCTGAATCAATAATGTTGGGTCCGTGAACAACTATTCCAATTTTCATTTGTTCACCTTGATTCTTTTTTTATATATTTTAGATCCGCAGATTTCACAATCGTCAAAGGGATAGTCTGATGAATATTGTTTTTTACATCCTTCACATACATTCATCCAGTTGTATATTTCTTTAATGCCTTCGGTTATAACACCCGAATAGTTGATATTCATTATTTTTAATGTGTTTTGTATTGTGTAATCATCACTGATAACCAGGACATTTTTCCCTGATTCTTTTAACATGCATGCAAGTGAGATTAATTTTTTATCTGGATTTGATAGTCTTAAAATATCTCCTGAGTTGGAGATTGTTTCTTCTACTTTGTTAATATAATTTTGTGAAACATCCAGAATAGTTATTTTACCTTCTTCAAGTGCCATGTCAAATGATAATTTGGATTCAAAATCTTTAATTTCTGTTGTGATTTCTGAAACTGTGAAATTATTATTTGTAGTGAGTTTAAATCCATTTATAAATGCTGATGCATCTAATACATATGAAATTTCCATGTGTATTATATCTTAATTTATAAATTAATATAATTAGTTGTTTGAAAAAATTTTGTGTTTAAAAAACAACTAAACACAATAAAATGAACATAATAATACAATTAAAGAACATATAATACAAATTAACTACTTATTAAAAATAAAATAAATACAAAATCAGCATATCATTAAAATAAATTAGACATAACATTAAAGGTGAAAATGAATTCATGAAAAAAAAAAACCTTTAATAAAAAATCTATTTACATGATATAAAAAAAACAACCCATAAAATAAAAAAAGATATGCTAAAGAAAGGATAGGAAAATAGCTACCAAAATAAAAATCCAAAAACCAACAATCGAAAACATTATGAAAAGATTTTGAAAAGAATTTGAAAACAAACAGAACAACATTACAACACATACTAAAAACCTGCACAACACTCATAGAAAATAAATTGAAACAAATTTGAAAGGAATTTGAAAAATTTATTTAAATTAAAATGATTAAACTAGAAAATACACAAAAAAAACATTCTAATTAAAAAAAAAAAGAAAAAAAAAAAAAAAATGA
>SUTL01000101.1 GCA_015062925.1 Methanobrevibacter thaueri | reverse complement strand
TAATACTTTTTAAAAAATCATTAAATTAAGTATTTGAAGTTTAAATCTTGAATAAAAAAATTTTATTATGTTTTATTGTAAAAATAGGATAATTATGTATGAAATTTTTTTAATTCGTTTTGATGAATTAAATCTCTGGAAATAGTGATTGAATTGTAAAAATAAAATCGTAATACTTTTTTTAAAATTATTACTACTTGAAAACATAAAAAATTATAATAAAGTATTACTATTGATGAATATACCAACAAAGTAACAAATATAATATTATTCACAATAACATTTAAACCTACTAATACAAAATAACATAACCCTCCCAGCAAATAAAAATACTTATTTAATCCTTTTTTATTATTTTAAAGATGAAAGTAAGCACTTGCATTCGAAAAACTATTTATATAGATTAGTATAAAGTAATTAATAAGTCTGATATGTTTTTATTAACTTTTAAGTTAATTATCAGACGACAATATGATTAATAAATTGAACAAGATATTTAATCATTGAAAGCATTATAGTTGTTGAATTGAAAATATTAAAAGGTGATGAGAATAATTAAATAGAAAAATAAAAGGGATAAATTAACAGTATTTTATCAACCGTTAATTAAATCTATTCCCATTTACTCCCATGTTCCTATTAGGTTTAATATGTGAATAATAAGATTAATATCTATTTTTTAAATATTAAACCTTTTATTTTTTTATAATTAAATATCAAGTTTTAAAATAATCTTTAAAAATGAACTCGGATTATGCTTGTATTCATCATCACCCCATTAATATTTTTATTTTTAAATTGTTTTAACCTATATGGGCTTATATAGGTTAATATTTAATTAAATGATAGAGTAATTGTTAAATTATTTTAGATAGAATTATATATTAATAATAGCATAATTATTAATATCCAAAGGAAATACTTGGAGATTTTAAAATACAATTTTAATGTATGAAAAAAAGGTGATTGAAAATGGTAAAATATGAACATGAAATAGGAATTACTAAAGACACTCCTGTTGAAAAATATGTTGCTGGAAATTTTGAAGGAGAAACCAATGAAGTTGGTATTTACTTAGCTATGTCCAGACAAGCTTCTCGTGAAGGTTATGGGGAATTAGCTGAAATATTTAAAAGATTAGCATGGGAAGAAGCTGAACACGCTGCTAGATTCTGTGAAATGAATGGAATTATTAAATCCACCCTTAAAGAAAACATTGAATGGATGATGGGTGGAGAAAAAATGGCTAATGCTGAAAAAAGAGAAGCTGCTGATAAAGCTGAAGAAGCAGGTATTGAAACTGCTGCTGATTTCTTCCGTGAAAGTTCTAAAGACGAAGGTCGTCATTATAAAATCTTAGAAGGTATTTTAGAAAGATACTTTTAAGTAAAGAAAGAATATTTTTTTATACTCTTTCTTTTTTATTATTCTTTTTTTAAATGAATCCTACCAGTATTGTGAATACTATTATTAGTGCTAATGTTGCTGATAATGCGTTTATTATTGGTTTATAGTGTTTTTCTGATAGTTTATAGCTTAGTAATATTTCAAGCATGTGTCCTCCATCCAATGGTTTTATTGGAAGAAGGTTGAATAATCCTATTCCTAGGTTTAACATGAATATCCATTGGAATAATTCTAGGAGATTGAATAAAATCCATGGTATTGGTCCTAAACTATTATTGGATAGTACGAAATGTTTATTTGCCTGAATTCCAAAAAAGCCCATAGATTCGTTGTTTGGGTTTTTATCCAAGATTATCGAATAAGTTCCCTGGTCTGTTTGAACACTAATGTTATCTCCTGGTTTAAATGAACCTACAATATCCATGTATGATGATGAGTCATTGATTTTATGATTATCTATGGCTTCTAATACCATTCCTTCTTTTAAAATACCTTCTGACGGTGATTCTCCTACTACTCTACCTATTTCTATTCCGTCTTCAGCAAAGAAATGTGGGATTCCTGCTGATATTATGAAAACAAGCATGATTGCTATTGTTGCTAGAGTGATGTTTGCAATTGAACCTGCTGCATATACTCTTAGTCTTGATATTTTTTTAGCTTTTTTTAATTGTTCATCATCTGGTTCAACAAATGCTCCCGGCAGTACTGTGAATAATAGTAGTCCTATGGATTTGATTGGTATTTTTTCTCCTATTGATTGTATCCCATGTGAGAATTCGTGTACTATTAGTACTGTTGCCAGTGCTATTAGTCCGTATCCTAGTGGTACGTAGATTGTTGATCCTGGCATTTCTACTCCTGGGATGACTATTGATACTGAGGGGTTGTCGAATACTGTTGGTATTGTTGATATTATTGTCCATGTGATGTATATCATGGCTGCGAATGCTATGATTATACCTATATTCATGTAGTATCGCCAGAATTTTGGTGATAGGTTGGATATTTTGGATATTACTCCTCTTAGTTTTTTGGTTTTCCACATTATTATTGGGAAGTTTAGTTCGACTCCGTGTTTTGATAGTTTTTTATGAAATATTCCAACCAGTATCCAGATGACTGCAAAAGCTATCAAATAATAATAAATCCCATTCATTAAAATACCTCTTCATCTACCAAACTAGTGAATTAAAGAAGACAACATCAACTAAATCATTCTTCTGATATCCTTCATCATTTTCGTCTATGATGATATAGCTGTTAGCCTCAACCATTGAACGAATAATACCAGAACCCCTATTAAGAACATGCTTAGCATGAACATCATCACTAACAGCCCTGATAAAATCAGTCCTACCTAACTGAGAAGGAATCTTAAGCTGAGAAGTTCTTTTAACAATATGAAAATCAAAAGCCCTACCCTGCATTTCAAACAAAAACTTACGAGCAAAAATATCAAACTGAGACATTGCAGCAACAGGCTGACCTGAAAAAGTGAAAACCATCTTACCATTAACAATACCCGCACCAGCAGGTTTACCCGGTCTTATAGCAACACCATGGAATAAAATATCACCAACACTATCAACCACATCCAAAACAACATCACCTTTACTGATAGCAGTACCACCAGTAGTCATAATAACATCAAAATCCCTAGAAGCCTCTAAAATAGCTTCTTTAACCTCATCAAAAGAATCTCCAGCATGAGAAATCTCACAAACACAACCAGAATCCTCAACAAGAGCCTTAATAGTGAACTGATTAGAATTAATAATCTTAGCCCTATCAATCTCAACCTTAGTAGGTTCAACCAACTCATTACCAGTGATAATAACCTTAACCCTAGGCTTTTTAAACACCTTAACAGTACTATAACCAGCAGAAGCAATTAAACCCAATTCAGAATACCTGATAAAAGTATTCTTATCCAAAATCTTTTGACCTTTACAAATATCCTCAGACTTAGGACTGACATTTTCACCAGGAGTAACCTGAGAATAAATAGTTAAATCATCACCCTCAACAGTAGTATACTCCTTCATTATAACAGCATTAGCACCATCAGGAATAGGAGCACCAGTAGCAATAGTAATTGCCTCACCATTACCAACAGTTTTATCTGAAAAATCTCCCGCACCAATAGAATCAATGATTTTAAAATCCTTAGGCTGAGATTGAGAAGCACCAAAAGTATCCTCCCCAACAACAGCAAAACCATCCATTGCAGATTTATCAAAAGGAGGAGAATCATGAAATGCAATAATATCCTCTGCTAAAACCCTCTTATGAGCATCATAAATTGAAATCTCCTCAACATCACTAAACTTCTGATTATCATTAATTAACTTTAAAGCACTAGATAAAGAATCAAGTTTTGATAAAAACAAACTTAAACTACCCCCCATTAAGAAAAAAAATAATAAATAAAAATACATGATTATGCCATATATTTTTCAATAACACCATGATATGCATTATTCAAATCATCAAAACTAAATTCATGATCATTAACATTTAATGAAGTTCCCTTAACCTCACCAATAACCTGAGCTTCAACACCAATATTAGTTAAAACATCATCCAAAGCATCAGGACTAACAGTAATCAAATACCTACCATGACTTTCAGAATACAATAACTGGATTTTATCCAAATCATCATCAGCCAAATTAACTTCACAACCCAGACCGGATTTAATAACCATTTCAGATAATGCAACAGCCAAACCACCAGCAGAAACATCATGAACCGCAGTGATTTTATTATTAACATCCTCATTAATTAATTTTAAAACAGCCATACCATTAGCTACTTCATCATCAATTCTAATTCTTGGAGCAGTTCCTTTTTCAAGATTATGAATACATCTATGATATTCAGAACCAGTTAACTCATCATATGTTTTACCAATTAAAACAATCTTATCTCCTTCATTTTTGAAATCCATAGTTCTTATGTTTTTAATGTTTTCAACACCAATAACACCAACAGCAGGGGTTGGATTAATTTTAATTCCCTCTGTTTCATTGTAAAAACTCACATTTCCACTAATAACTGGCGCATTGAAGTTTTCAGCAACAAGAGCCATTCCTTCAATAGCTCTTTTAAATTGCCATAGGATTTCAGGAGTTTCAGGATTTCCAAAATTAAGACAATCAACAACAGCATAAGGAGTAGCACCCATTGAAATAACATTCCTTATAGCTTCAGCAACACAACCTGCAGCACCATCAAATGGAGATAATTTAGTGTGAATAGTATTAGAATCAGTTGTAAGTGCAATAGCAGTTTCATCATCAATTTTAAGCACTGCTGCATCATCACCAGGTTTTACAACAGTTCTAACCTGAACTTCATGATCATACTGTTTATAAACCCATTCTTTTGAAGCAATATTAGGTGAAGATAATAATTTAAGTAAAGACTCATGAATACCCGGTTCTTTTAAAACAATTTTCTCATCATCCTCAGGTATTTCAGCTAAAGGTCTGTCAATTGAAGGAGGATCTGCTAATAAAATAGTTGGTAAATTTGCAATTTCATCCCCATCATCTGATATAATCATATTATTACCAGTTATAACCTCACCAATTACAGATGAAACAATTTCATGTTTATCACAGATTTTCTGTGCAAGTTCAACATCACTAGGATTTAACACGAACACCATACGTTCCTGTGACTCTGAAAGCATGATTTCATAAGGAGTCATACCTGTTTCTCTTAAAGGAATTGAACGTAAATCAACAAGAGCACCATTTTCAGAAGCATCAACTAATTCTGAAATACAACAGGTTAAACCTCCACCACCTAAATCTTTAACACCACTAACATTAATTTTCTCCAATATTTCAAGTGATGCTTCAAGAACTCTTTTTTTAGTGAAAGGATCTGCAACCTGTACTGCTGGTCTGTCTTCTGTTTCTGAATCTGAAGTAAGTTCTTCTGATGCGAATGTAACACCATGAATTCCATCACGACCTGTTGTTCCACCCATTAAAAGGAAAACATCTCCGATATTTGGTGCTTGTGCACGTACGATTTTATCTTTTTCAACAAGTCCAACACACATTACATTAACTAAAGGATTGGTTGTGAATGATTCATCAAATTCTATTTCACCTGCAACTGTTGGAACTCCTACACGATTACCATAATCTGAAATTCCCTTAACCACATGTTCAAATAAATATCTTGATTTCTGATCATTTTCCAAAGGTCCGAATCTTAATGAGTCAAGTAATGCAATTGGCATAGCACCCATTGAAATAATATCTCTTAATATTCCTCCAATACCGGTTCCAGCTCCACCATATGGTTCAATTGCTGATGGATGATTATGTGATTCCATACCCACTGCAAGAGCATATTTATCAGTAATACTTACAAGACCCGCATCATCCCCAGGCCCTAAAATAATATTTTCACCTTCTGTTGGAAATGCTCTTAAAAAAGGCCTACTACTTTTATATGAGCAATGTTCTGAAAACATTACATCAAGCATTCCTTCTTCTAATTCATTCATTTTCCTTTTAAGGATTCCTTCAATATATTCAATTTCAGATTCAGCTAATGTCATGAAAAACACCCTAATTTATTTTTTTTTAATTTTTAATTGAAATAATTACTTTTTCTCCTTCAATATCCCATTCCTTAGTATAATCTTTAGAATCTTTACTGCATTCTTCACTATCAGTGATTATTAAGCTTTTAGCTCTTACTTCATGTGAAATTATATCTGATTGTGGTGTGATTAAATCTTTAAATTCTGTTGAGGTTTCCACATCAACATTAATGTTTGCTTCCACATCCAAATCCAGGTCTTTACGCATATCCTGAATTCTTCTTATAAGTTCACGTGCCATAGCTTCCTGTTTAATTTCAAGTGTAATATTAGTATTTACAAATACATTACCACCTTCAAATTCAGAGGATACGAAATCATCAGGAAGTTCAGAGTCAAATAGTACTTCTTCAGAAGTTAACTCTATTCCTTCAATTGTTACTTTACCATTTTCATCTAATTCAGCTTTAATTTGATTACCATCACTTGTTTTTAAACCT
>SUTL01000100.1 GCA_015062925.1 Methanobrevibacter thaueri | reverse complement strand
TTACCGGTATGATCCAATTTTATATTATTGGATTCAACTGTAGCATTCACAGTGTTTAATTTAACTTCAAGTGAAGGCAATTTATTTGTAGAGTAAGTGCTTGTCTTACCAGTTTGATTATCATATATGTTATTAATTGAAATAGTTGCACGAGATGTATCAATATGAGGTATGACATCTAGATATAACCATTTATTTACCTCAATATATTTACTCACATCAGGACTTGTAGATATATCCTCAACAGTATTTCCAAACCAGTTGTTATCGGCGTAAACATGGTATGCAAAAGAGTCAATTTGATAATGGGAATTATCTAAAAATATTGAATCTGAAATAGTTATCATTCCGTTAACACCATTATAAATAGCTCCTCCACTATTTGCAGTGTTATTTATGAATAAAGAACCGCTCACATAGTTATTGGAATCCCAATCCCCATAATAGAATATTGCTCCTCCACCATAATCATCAGCTGTCGCTTTATTTTCAATAAATGTACAGTTAATGACATCATGGCGAGCATGATTTACATCACCTAAAAGTGCAATCGCACCTCCATAAGCCCCTTTGTTATTTGTAAAAGTGGAGTTTACAAAAACACTATATGAATCAGGATAGGAATAAACTGCTCCACCCCATGAATCAGCGGTATTGTCTGTAAAAGTACAGTTGAATACTCTAAGGTTATCACCATAATTGTAAATTGCACCACCAGTTTTTGCAGCATGACCGTTAGTGAATATGATGTTTTTAAGGGTAACTGAAGTACCGTTTACATAAAATATTCTGGATTGGCCTTTAGCATCAATTGTGTGCCCTTTACCGTCAATTACTATATTGTTCTTATTAATTACAATTCCGTCCTTAATAGAATCGGTACTGGTATAAGTATAATCCTTATCAAGAACAATATTTGTGGAAGAATCACCAGTTATTTTCGTATTTAAATCAGCAAAACTTCCATCGTTTCCATCAGTTAGAATTACATCGTTGTTTATGCTTAAAACATAATCATCAGTATTATTTATAGAAATAATACTCGTAGTATTTTCTTCTGCTGAAACAGCAGAAACGCTAATGAGTATGAATAATATTAAGCATATAAATATCAACTCATTTTTTAATTTCAAAACAATTTCCTCCTATATAATACAAAAATGTCGTTTATACATTTCATATGTATATAATAAGAATTATTTAAATCTTTGTAAAAAAGAGTGGATATGAAAAATTTTAAAAAAAAAGAAAAAATGTTATGAGAATCATAACATCAAATTTTATCTTCTGCGTCTGGAAGTGATTACTCCCAGAGTTGTTAATACTAATGTTAATGCAAACAACGGATTACCGGTAGCATTTTTATCAAACTTATGATGTTTATGCTTATGTTTTGTTTTGTTTGTAATATTTTCAGGCTGATCAGGAGTGTCATTGTTTATAGTTTTTGTAACATTTGTTGAGTTGGTACTTGTCACAGTCCTGTTGGTCTGATTGTTACCAACTATAACAGAATTGTACAATAAACCTAACTTATTGGTTTTTACCAGGAAGAACACAGTAATTGTGGATTCTTCTCCAACTCCCAATACGTGATTGTAATCCCATCTGTTAACGCCATTGACCTTAGAGTGAGTCCATGAATTGGTTTGATCTACATAGTAGTCATATTTCAAATCCTTGTCCGGTTGCTCTAGGATGTAGACACCAGTACATTCATATTCACCCACATTTTGAACAACGATATCGAAACTGATTTCGTCATCCTGTCTTGAGTTAATATTGTTGGATTTCTTTTGAACCGCCAATTGTGGATTAGCTAAAGTTGTAGTAACATTTGTGGAATTTGCCAAAGTGATGTTTTGATAACCTGATGTAACGTTGTTGGTTAAATTACCTAAAACAGATGTTTTGAATATTACAACCAAGCTTGCGCTTGCATCTCTTTCCAATATGTAATTTAAAACCCATTTACCGTTACCTTTGTAGGTCCAATCACCATTTTTATCATTACGCCAAGATTTGTAAGTTAAACCTTTGCTGTATTGAATATCACTAACAAATACATCTTCTAACGGCATATTACCATTATTTGTAACAGTTATTCTGAATTCTACATCTTCTCCAACAAGAACAGTTCTGTTGATTGTATCTTTTTTAACTGTTTCGTTGTAGGTTGGCTTGAATGGATGGCTTTCGAATAAAACCATATTCTGCCTGTCTGTAGGGGTTAAGAATATTTGCATGTCATATTCCATTAAGGTACCGTCAGGCAATACATAAGTTGTATCATTGAATTGGACACTTCCTTCTTCATATACACGTAAAACATCTCTAATGAGTCTATCACGAGAAGTTAAATAATTTCCATCTGTGAAAATCCAGATAATGTCCTGAACATCATATAAAGAATAATCTGAATAGTTTTCTGGATATGCATCTCTTAGATAGAAAAGTATTCTTATGTAATCTCCAACTAATGACCTGTCAACGGAATTTGCAATATAGGATAAATCTTTAACCATTACTCCTTCTGTGTTATCAGGATAGAACAAATGCTGTTCAATACAGAATACTTCATAACCAGCGAAATCACCGGTTGGAATGTATTTTGAGTTTGCAGGAGCACCGTTTAAAACATCTCTTGAATAATCCTGAATCTTATGTTGGTCAAATAACTGGATTTCATCATCAGATATTTTTGTTTTAGTGTCCTTTGTTAACTTATCCACAACAACAATAGTTTCATTTCCTAAGACACCCACATTGTTTTTGAATGTTGATTCTTCCATATCGAAACTTAAGGAGAATATTGCTCCTCCGTGATTTGCTTCGTTATGGTCAAACAGACAATTTTTTATATGTGAATGACTTGAAGATATAGCTCCCCCATAATTGTAAGCCAGGTTGTTTGTAAAGTTTGAGTTTGTAAATTTGTTATCATTACTTCTGAAACCCGTATTTATAGCCCCACCACCGTAACCGGAAGCGGTGTTATTGTCAAATACGGAGTTGTCAACAGTCATGTTGAAGTTTGAACAAACTGCCCCTCCACTTTGAGCTACATTATCATGGAAGTTTGAATTAATAATTTTGACATAGTTTGATGGATTTAAGTAACTATCAAACGCTGCAATACCAAATATAGCTCCCCCTTTCAGAGCTGTATTGTCATAAAATTCACAGTTATCAACAGTCATGACCTTAAGTGATGTTATTGCTCCACCACCTTCTTCAATTTGATAATGTCCACTGTTTAATACACGGTTGTTTTTAAACAATGAATTTCTAATCTTTGAATCGACAGCACATATCGCTCCACCGAGCCCTTTCTGTTCAATCAAAGTAAAGTCAGTTGATGATCTGGTCAAAATCCTATTCAGTTCGAAATAGGAATTTTCAACCTCTAAATTACTTGCGTAAATGGATCCACCGTTAAATTGTGCCGAATTGTTTTTGAATGAAGAGTCTTTAATGGAAATCGGATTTCCATGATAATTGGATGATACTCCAATTGCTCCTCCATGTCTTCCAGCATAATTGTTTTCAAATTGACAATTTATAACTGTTAAATTACCTGAGTTTAAAAGATATGCTCCACCATTATTTTTGTTTGCAACATATCCGTTAACGAATTTTATATCTTTTAAAGTTACAGACCCTGAATATTGGGTAAAGATCCTTGCAAGATTGCTTCCGTCAATAGTGTGGTTGTTACCGTTGATTATGATATCATCGGTTTGAATACCAACCCTAAATTTGGAATCCTTACTAGAATCATATTTATAATCTTTAGTTAATGTGACTATACCGTTTTTAGCGTTCTGAATTTCATTATCCAAATCAGTGAAAGTTCCTACGTCACCTTCACTTACAATGTCAACATCTGTTACATGATTAGCTAAATATTCGTTTCCATTACTTACATGTGAGTCTGTTGAAACACCTTCACTTGCTGAAACCATCCCAATAGACATTATTAGTATTAAAAATACCAATAAAACATTCAGTTTAGTTTTCATTATTTCCCTCAAACCGAGAAACAAATCAAATACAATAAACTAAATCATATTTCTATTTAATAATATAAACTAAAATTTATTTCAGTTAAAATTTAAACCTATATAAATAATATAACCTAATCATAATCATGCTTTAAACAACAAAATATATCTGATTCAACCAAGTCCTATTCATAGTTAAATCATTATATTTCCCAGCCAAATCAAATATACACATTAATTATAACACTAGACCAAACAATATCAATCATATCGAGTTAAATTTGTATTTAACAGAAAGTTGATTTGTATTTTGTATATAAGACTTGTTTTAACTCAATAAACATAATATTATATTATTTAAATTTAAGGAATATTGCCCATTTAACATGAATTCATATTCCGTAAATATATATTGTATTTAAGTATAATATATATATTACTATAAATTTTATAATAATTTTTAGATAAAAAACTGAACATAATTAATAAAAAAAAATCAATAGTATATTATTTAATTGAAAAATATTTCAGAAATCTTTTTAAAAACTTTATAATATATTAAAAAATTAATTTATAAATTTAAAAATGAATATAACATTTTAAATAAGTGTTTTATCTGAATTACATTAATAATTATTTAAAAAATAATTGAAATTAAAAAAATTGTTTAATAATTATATTATAAAATTAAACGCTAACTTTAATCACATAAATGACTAAAATGCATGGAAAAGTTTATCTAAAAAAAATGGTTTTAGTTATCAAAAAAATAAAAAAAGAGAGGAGTTAATTAAAACTCCCTAAAAAGTCTAATTTTGTTTTCTTCTTAATAATGGAACAAACAATGCTAAGAGAAGTAACACAATAGGGTTACCGGTAGCATGTTCATCAGGTTTTACGTGTTTAGGCACATGATGTTTATGTGGAACATCAGGAACATCTGGAATATCCGGATTAGTAGGAACTTCAGGCTCTGTTTCATTAACAACCTTAGTAGAATTGGTACTGTTTACTGTATTGTTTGTAAGATTGTTACCTGCAATAACAGTATTGTACTTGAATCCGACGCTGGTTGCAATAAAGACAACAGTAAATCTTGCAGATTCACCAATACCTAAAGTTTTACCATAGGTAAATCTATTAATGCCGTCAAATGTCCAGTCATCGTTAGGAACCATATGATCAAAGACAAGACCTTCGGAATATTTATCCTCAATTACATAAACACCAGTCAAATCACAGTCCCCTGTGTTTTCAACAACAATGACGAAGTATACTTGCTCGCCTACTTTAACAGTAGTGTTGAGAGTGATTTTTTCAACAGTCATGTTAGGAGTTGGTTCAGATAGAATAGTGAAGTTACCGTCACCTACAGTGATATTGGTGGTATGATTATTTTCAATTACACCAATGGTATAATTAATCACTTTACCGTCATGATATACTGGTAAATCATCGAAAGTTGATTTCCAGTCATTTCCTGGGAATAAAGTAATATTTGCAACAGGAACACCGTCAGCATATAGAATAATTTCTATTCCAGGTGTACTGGTCTTTTCTTTTTCCTCAGTATCTCTCCAGACTTTAGTAATGTTAACTGCTGTGATAATCGGATTGTGAGTATTGGTTATGGTATAATCATATGCAGTATCATTAGAAATTACAGTTCTAAAATTATTAATGAAAAGATTAATATGACTTACATTTATTAAAAGCAAATCCAACCATTTATAAATAATAAATTCAACCCTAATCGTACAAGTTGCGACAAAAATAACTGGTTCATAATTACCCCATCACAAAGAATACTATACCAAACATCAAACATTTTGATTTAATTTAATATTTACTTAGATTTAATTTAACCCAATAACTCTAAAGCATATTATCACACATCAAATTAAATCCATTAGAAATTTAATTCAACCGTTTTTGACAATCTATTTTAATAGATAACTATTCTCAATAATTATAGAACAATACCAATTCTAAATTAATAATATATAAATATTTCAAAAAAATAATAAAATTTCTTTAAATACTTTAAACAAATAAATATAAAATTTATTAATTTATTAAATTAAATAAAAGATTATTTTAAAAAAAAATAATAAAAAGACATAATAAAAATATTTTTAAAAAAAATTCATTCAAAATTAAAAAATTGCAAATAATTAAAAAAAATATTATTATTTTTAGATAAAATTTAATTTTAAATATTGAACAAAAAACAAAACTAAAATTAAAACAATGTATAAAATAATATATAAAATATGAACAAAAATGTATAAAAAAATTAAAAATGTAAAAAAAAGAAGATAAAAATTATTCTTCAATCCACTGGGAAACTGTGCCTTTTGCACCTGCAACGCTTGCACCAGGTATTGAAAGGCCTTTTTTGATTTCAGCACCTTCACATAATTTTGCCAAATCCCTTTGGGATGAACCGAAACCTGATCCTTCATGAGTTACAAACGGCTTTACGGTTTTTCCTGCAAAATCCAGCTGTTCCAGTTGGGTAAACATTGGCATTGGAAGTGTTCCCCACCAGTTTGGAAA
>SUTL01000099.1 GCA_015062925.1 Methanobrevibacter thaueri | reverse complement strand
TAGAATCATTAATAATGATGCTGTAACTGTTATTGCTTGTGCTAATGATTTTAAAGATGATTTTCTTAAATCTGATAAGTATGATGTGTTTAGGAAACGTGGTGTTAAGTTTTTCTGGAGTGGTGATGAGCAAGTGGATTTGAAAGCATTGATGAATTATTTGCATGAGGAAGGTGTTGATAGGTTAATGCTTGAAGGAGGATCTACTTTAAACTTTTCCATGATTAAATCCGGTTTAATTGATGAGATTAGTATATGTGTTGCTCCTATGGTTGTTGGTGGTGTTAATGCTAAAACATTTTTTGATGGTGAAGGTTTTGATTTAATGGATGATGCTGTTAAATTAACATTAACAGACACTTACACTCTTGGAAAAGATTTAATTTTAAATTATAAAGTTTTAAATGATTGATTTTTCAATATTTTACACCATATAAATTCATCACCAGCAATTAAACTAATTATTATGCTACTTATACTTATTATAATATATATTAAGGTAATATTAACTGGAGTTAATGTTAGAAATGCCAGTAATAATATGATTTGTGTTATGATGAATATTTTTTGAGGATTTTTTGTTTTTACATATGATAATATTCCCAGAATGATTGGGGTTATGATTATTGAGATTATATATAGTATTGTTGTTTCAAATCCTGTTATGTTTGAAACTGGCAGGTTTAGTATGTTCATGAACAGGTGCATTTCTATTACTGTTAGGAAGAATCCTTGAACTCCTCCGGCGATTGCTTGAGTTAATGTATGTTTTTTAAGGATTACTCTTGACCAGATTACTAGGGGGTAGAGTATTGCAAAGATTGCACCGTATGCTCCGGATAGTATTGTTAGTGCTGCAATTGGTCCTGATAATCCTGTGGTGTGTACGCTTATTTTCCATTTGGTTGTGATTAATAGTACTACTCCTGTGTTTATTGAATAACATAATAATAGGCATGTTAGGAAGTTGTCAAGGTTGAATGTTAATGTGATTAGAAATCCTATGAAGTAGGATATGATTCCTGTTATTAGTGGTGTGAATCTGTCGGTTCTTTTTGAGATGTCTTTGTCTGTTCCTAATTTTTTCGCCCAGAATAGTATAATTGCCATGGGCAATATAGATGTGAATATTATTGAAATTATTTCTATAATTATGAAATGATTTAAATCAAAAGAGCCTTGTTTAAATGATAAGATTATACATATTATTAAAAATAATGGTATGCAGATGATGGGAGGATTGGTTAATGTTGAAATTATATTTGCAATTTTCACTTTACTCATAATAAGTATTTTTACAAAACATACTAAATAAGCATAACCAAAACAATTGTTGATAATGCAACAGTTTTATATATTATAATAACATAATATAAAGAGTATGAAATCGTTAGTAGTATATTATTCAAGAACAAACATAACAAAAAAACTAGCTGAAGACATAGCAAGTAAAATAAATGCTGATGTAGAAGAAATAAAATCAAAAACAAACTACAAAGGAAAAATAGGGTTTATCAAAGGTGGAAAAGACGCAATAAGTGAAAAAATAGTAGACCTTGAAGAGTTAAAATACAACCCAGAAGAATATGATATAGTATACTTAGGATGTCCAGTGTGGGCCTCCAAAGCAGCAAACCCAATGATTTCATATTTAAAACAAAATGAAGGAAAATTCAAAAAAGTTAAATTTTTCACAACAGCCGGAGGAGATGGATTTGAATCTACTTTTAAACAAATGGAAAAATACTCCATCAAACCAGAAAAAACCTTCGGACTAACAACAAAACAAGTTAAAAAAGAAGAATATGACTTAACTTCATTTATAAATTGATAAATATGTCACTAGAAGAGTTCAAATCAATCGATTGTGAAACTCTTCCCATATCAAGATTAATCTCAATAATTGCTAAAAATCAAACAGCATACTTAAATCACCAACTCGAAGAAGTAAACATAAACGTAAGCCAACTACACATACTATTCGAAATATCTCATCAAAAAGAAATAAACCAAGATAAAATAGCTACAAGATGTAATTTCGATAAAAGTGGAGTGGCAAGATCAATAAAAAAACTAGAAGAAAACAATTTAATCACACGAGAAGTTGATAATAACAATCGTCGCCAAAATAAAATCTCACTAACACCACAAGGCGAAAAAATATTAAACCAAGCAATAAAAAAACTCAACTCCTGGGAAGAGTATATAATAAAAGACAATCCAATTGATAAAAAATTATTACAAAAAGTATTAAAAGATATAATACTAAAATCAATAGAATTTAATCAAAAAGAGGAGTAAAGGAATGAGCAATAAAAGTAAAAATATTGAAATGATTACAGGAGATCCGAAAAAAGCAATTGTAAAACTAGCTCTTCCAATGATGCTTTCAATGTTACTAATCATGTTATATAACATAGCAGACAGTATCTGGGTAGCGGGACTTGGAGCAGATGCACTTGCAGCAATCGGATTCATAACACCATTATTCCTAGTACTTGTAGGACTGGGAAACGGAATAGGAGCAGGAGCAAATTCATTAATTGCAAGATTCATTGGTGCAGAAAACCATAAACAAGCAAATAATGCTGCACTACACGGTATTTTACTCTCAATAATAGTGTCTGTAATATTTACAGTATTAATTGAAGTATTCATGGTACCAATACTTCAATTTATGGGTGCGGGAGATACAATACAATATGGTATGGATTACAGTTATGTAATCTTCGGATTCCTATTCATATTCGTATATTCCGGAGTAGCATCAGCAATATTCAGATCAGAAGGAGATATGCGCAGAGCAACAATAGCAATAGCAATAACTGCAATATTAAATATTATCCTAGATCCAATATTTATTTACAAATTAAACCTTGGTATTGCAGGAGCAGCATGGGCAACAGTAATCTCAGCAATAATATCATGTGCTATTATGAGTTATTGGATATGGGGTAAAAAAGACTTATACCTTGATTTATCATTAAAAAACTTTAATTATCAGGGAAGCCTAATGGTTGACACATTACAGGTTGCAATTCCATCAACTTTAGAAACAATAGTATTTTCTGCACTAGCAATACTTATTAACAACATGCTGGTTTTAGCATCAGGTACAGATGCAGTTGCAGTTTATACAGCATCAATGAGAATTGTGCAATTAGCAATGATACCATTAATAGGTCTTGGAACAGCAGTGTTAACAGTTTCAGGTGTTGCATTTGGTGCTCATAACCATGAAAACCTTAAAACAGCACATTCATATTCCATTAAACTTGGATTTTTAATATCTGCAGGTATTGGAATAATAATGGTTGTGTTTTCATCACAAATAGCATCAGTTTTCTCATACACGGCTGCAAGTGCTTCACTTTCACCGGAAATAGCAACAGCAATATCAGTTTTAAGTTTATTCGTACTTGTAGTTCCGCATGGTATAATGTCATCAATGATGTTTCAGGGAGTGGGAAAAGGAATTTACTCCTTGTTAATTACATTATTAAGATCATTAATACTTGAAACAGTATTTGCTTATATTTTCTGTTTTATTTTCGGATGGGGAATTACAGGAATCTATGCTGGAGTAGTATTTGGTTGTTTTGTTGGAGGAACAATAGGATACATATGGGCTAAGTTCTTTATCCGTAAATTCAAACAAATATCAATTAAAAAATACACACCACAAAAAGACTAGTTTAAAATAACTAGTTTTTTTATACTTTTTTTAACATAATACTAATCATGGAATTCATCATTAACTATAAGAAATATTCAATACTGAACCATGAATTATATATTAATTATTTAATTGTAGATTCATATTTCAGTCAATATTCAAAATATAATTATAATATTCATTTTAATTTCCTCGATCCAGTGCTTGAAAAAGAAAAAATAGAATTTAAAGATATTTTAGAAGGAACACAGGAATTGGAAATTTTAATAGAAAAAAATCAGATTAATTTCACACCATATGGTTTAAAAATAAATGAAACACAAGATAATACATTTAATATAATATATCAAACATTAGAATTCAATAATATTACAGTTGGTGAAGCAGTTCCATTATTAATTACATTAACCAGTCTTTTAAATGCAAAACCTGTTGTTACATTGGACCAAATCGATGATGAATTAAATCATTTTTTAGAGAAATTCAGAAGTTATAAATAATTATGGATTTAATTTAGCCTGTCTTTTAATATGGCAGGTGCTTGTTTTTTTCCAATAACAATTATTACATGTTTTACATGTTGTTTGTCCATTTCCTTCAAATTGCCAGTCAATTAAAAAACTTGGATCATGTACAAATGGTCTTTGCATGGAAACAAAATCTATATTGGAATTATTTATTAACTGATTTATTTGATTTTGTGAAGTTACACCACCACCAAGAATAACTGGAATATCCACATTATCAATTATTTTGGATGCTGCATCTATTAATGGATTATTCTGTTTGTTTTCCTGTGTGAAGTATTGTGGTGAGCGTGGACGGGTGATTTGTAATGAATCAACACCATATTTTTCAAGGATTTTGGATATGTTAATTGTTTCTGTTAAGGTCATTCCATTAACAGTATCATCAAATGCATTTAAACGACAGTTTATATGGAGGTTTGTGTTTTCTTTAATTACTTTAATTACTTGTAAAATGATTTTTAATCTGTTTAATGTATTTCCACCATATTTATCTTCACGTGTGTTGAAATTAGGATTGATGAATCTGGATAAGAAATAATAATTTCCAAGACCTAATTGAATACCGTCAAAACCAGCATAATCAAATTTCTGAGCAGCAATCACCATATCTGTCTGGATTTTAAGAATATCCTCTAATGTAAGGTCTTCTATTTTAACATGCTGTTCTGTTTTCTTATTATAATGTACAAATCCTAATTGAGCAAATATTGATGTATCATAATCATGTACAAGATTAGTTAAATCACGATGTTCACGGACAAAATGAGTGTAATGTGTTGTATTTGAATACTTTGAAAACACATCACGGGGATAAAGAGAGTATAATTCAGTTATTATTAATCCAACTCCACTGGCAGCGATATTTTCATATCTATTATATATTTCAGGAGTTAAGTTTCCTGATGCTTCTCTTTGTGATTCCCAAAGGCCGGTTCTTATTACTCTACTGTTTAGTTTCAAATCACCAAATCTACATGAATCAAATATGTCCTTCATATTTAATAATATAATTATTTTAATTAATATATATGTAATGTTTTATTGTATTAGAATTGTAAAATTGCTTGAGTTTGAAAAATTCTACTTCTTTAAAACATTTAAAATTATGGTGTTGTTTCTTTTTTTTTGACATTGATTATTTGAAAAAAGAAGAAGAGTAGATGCATGTTGCACCTATTTGATTTTAATTTTAATATTTTTAGTTGCTTTGTTGTAGTAATTGTTTCCTTTATATTTAATAACTGTTTTGTTAGTTTTTTTTGGTTAATTTGGTAATTTTAAATATTGTTTTACCTTTATTGTTAGTCTTTGCACTGTATGTTTTACCTTTAACTTTTAAGGTAATTTCTGCTTTTTTGACTGCTTTTCCTTTACTGTTTTTTAAGGTTATTGTATATTTTTTAGTCTTTTTGGATCTTTTGAATGTTTTCTTTTTAGCAGTTATTTAGTCTATGATTATTAAATATATGGCTAATGTCTAATGTTGGAAAATATTAAAATCAAATAATAAAAGAGTTCTGTCATCTTATTTTGTATTATTAATCACATATTCGATATTAAATAATTATATATAATTCAATTTACATAAATTTAGTTAATGGTTTTTAATTTAATTTCAACATTATTAGTTGCAGTAGCTCTTGCTATGGATGCTTTTAGTGTATCTATGACTAAAGGATTTACACAAAAACATATTACTAAACTTCAAATATTATTTTATGGTTTATTTTTCGGTGGATTTCAGGCTATAATGCCGATAATCGGATATTATTGTGGTAATATAATTGCAGGTATTGTTAATGCTCTTGCACCTATTATTGGTTTTATTTTATTATTGTTAATTGGTTTGAATATGATTCGGGAAAGTTTATCTGGTGATGATGAGGAGGTAACTGATTCTTTTTCATTTAAGGAGGTTACTTTGCTTGCTATTGCTACTAGTATTGATGCTTTTGCGGTGGGTATTACTATTGCATTACTTAAAGATCCTATTTTAATTTCTTCTGTAATTATTGGTGTTGTTGCATTTATGTTTAGTATTGTTGGAATTTTTATTGGGAGGAAATTAGGGGATTATGTTGGTAATAAGTTCCAGATTTTAGGTGGTGTAATTCTTATTTTAATTGGTGTTAAGATTCTTCTTGGATTTTAATGTGAAATTAGTCTATTTTTATCATGCCATATATATGTGGTGGTAGGTATTGTTTTGTTTGTTTTTATTAATTTACATGAAATTTATTAATTTTTATTAAATTTTATTAATTTATTTGGTTTTTAGGGATTTATATAATGTGTATTTATTGAATTGTTTTTTATTGTTTCTGATTATTATTTGTATTTTTTTGTTTGTATTTTCATAGTTTTTATATTCTTTATTTTTGTATAGGATGATTTTTAGTGGTTTTTTTCATTGATTTTCT
>SUTL01000098.1 GCA_015062925.1 Methanobrevibacter thaueri | reverse complement strand
TGTCCACATCCAACTTAATAAACTTCGGATTTTCCACTTGCTGAAAATAAATATGATAAAGGTTGTCTTTTAATATAAGACAAACTTAAACTACATTACCCTATTACTAAGATTTTATCATGGTTAAAATCATTTTATACGGCGCATTTTTTGCCTGAAGTGCATGTGGTTCATTAGCAGGCATGATTATAATTTCCCCTTTTTTAACTGTGTTTTTCACACCGGAAATTGTGATTTCTGCTTCACCATCTATAATTTGAACCATTGCATCAAAAGGTGCTGAGTGTTCTGATAAGCCTTGTCCTTGGTCAAATGCAAAGAATGTTACTGTTCCAAGTTCTTTTTTAATTATTTCTCGACTTACAACACTATCTTTTTCATAATTAACTAAATTTTGAATATCCAATGCTTTGGATTTCATTTCATCACCCTAATATGGTTTTAATATCTGCTTTTGCATCTCCTGTTGTTGGAGTTAAATTATAATTTTCAATTAAAACATTTAATATGTCTTCATTTGCCCATGCAGGAAGTACTGGTCCAATCCACATGTCAGTTTTTCCAAGATAGAGTAATGCCCATAATACTGCTGCTGCTTTCTGTTCCATCCATGATAGAACTATTGTTAATGGTAATTCATTTAATTCCATGTTGAATAAGTCACATAAAGCCAGTGCCACATCTACTGCGACAATTGTATCATTGCATTGACCTACATCCAATAATCTTGGAATTCCTTCAATATCTCCTAAATCTAAATCATTGAATTTGTATTTTCCACATGCTAATGTTAAAATAACAGTGTCTTCAGGTAAGTTTTTTACGAATTCCCTGTAGTAATCATTGTGTTTTGCTGCTTTATCACATCCTCCAACTACAAAGAATCTGGAAATTTTACCATCTAAAACTAATTCTTTAATTTTATCTGCATGTTCCACTATTGCTCCTGCACTCCATCCTGTTGTTATTGTAGTTAACTCTTCTTCTTCAAGACTGCCTAATGATTTTGCACATTCAATAACTTGTGAAAAATCATAATTTTCTATTGTTTTTACACCTTCAAGTTTAGCAACATCCATTGTAAACATTCTTTCTTTGTATGCATCAAGTGCAGGAAGAACACAGTTACTTGTTGCAACAATTGCTGCATTGTATTTTTTAAAGATTGTTCTTTGATCATGCCATGCTCCACCTAGTTGTCCTGCAAGATTTTCATATTTATTTAATCCAGGATATCCATGAGCAGGTAGCATTTCTGAGTGAGTATATACTTTAATATCTGTTCCTTCAACTTGTTTTAATAGTTCTTCAAGTGCTTTTAAATCATGCCCAGTTATTATTATTGCTGGGCCTTTTTGAGCTCCAACTTTAACTTCAACTGGTTGTGGTTCACCATAAGATTCAATATGCGCATCTTTTAGTAATTTCATCACATCAACACTTATTTTGCCCGCTTCAAGTGCAAGTTCAACTAAGTCTTGAGTGTCAAAGTTTACATTAGTTAATGTAGTGTATAATCCTTTAGTTAAAAATGCATCAATTTCCGGATTTGATTTTCCTAAAATATTTGCATTATAGTTATATGCACTTATTCCTTTCATTGTAAAGATTAAATTATCTTGTAATCTTGCTACTGTTGGTTTTTTACCGCAAACTCCACTAACAGTACATCCTGTACCTTTAGCAGTTTGGGAACATTGATAACAAAACATTTCTAAGCCTTCATTTACCATAATAATTACCTACCTAAATTTTGTTATTTAAAGATTACATTTCAAACATATATAAAGATTTTGTAACTTAATAAGGGTTAAAAGTAGTAAAGTTATATATTATTAAAAATATAATACAAAATATGGACAAGAATATATCTACACTTAAAGAAATTGGACTTACAAAATATGAAGCTCAAGCATATACAACACCCACTTCATTAATCTCATCAACCGTAATTGAAATAGCTGAAAAATCAAACATTCCCCTAAGCAAAATATATGATATTTTAGACTTAAAACCCTAATTGTAATACTAATTTAATAAAAAGTGATACTATGGACCAAAATATTGAACTATTAAAGGGACTTGGATTAACAATGTATGAAGCACAGGCATATTTAACACTTACATCACTAATATCATCAACCGCATCCGAAATTGCCGAAAAATCAGAAATCCCACGATCAAAAATATATGATGTACTCAAAAGATTAGTGGAAAAGAATTATATTGAAGTAGAAGATGGAAGACCTCATACTTACCATGTTAAATCTCCAGTTGAAGTTTTAACACGTGAAAAAGAAAAAATTGACTCGAAAATAGATGATGGAATAAGTAGCTTAACCAATATTTATGAAAATGGCATGAGCCAAGTTCAAGCACCTATATGGAGAATATATGGTGTTGACAAAATCATCAATCAAGAAGTGGAAATTATCAAAAGAGCAAAAACTTCAGTTAACATGAGAATAGGTTTCTTATTTGAAGGAGAGGGAGAAGCACTTATTAAAGCTTTCAAAGTAAAGCGAAATCTAAAAATAAACATTTTAGCATCACCTACCTGCTATATTAACAATGAAAAAACAAATATTATTAAAATGTTCAGGGATGCTGGCATTAATATCCAAAAAGCAGACATTCCATTCGTCAAAGTACTGATATCAGATTCAAAAGAAATGATGCATACATATACAAAATTCAGTGAAGACAAGCGTAACGTAATCTCTGAGACTGCCATCGGCATCTGGAACAAGTACGAGGATGTTGCAAGAAACTATGATGAACGGTTAATGAACCAATTGGAAAAAATCAAAAACAAAAAAAATAAATAAAAAAAAGGAAATAACTACCGAATCAATCACATTATAGTGAGTTTAACTTTTTTAATTACTTTTAGATAGTATTTATTGCATTTAAAAGTAATTTTAGCATTTAATTTACCCTTTTTAGTTAAATTCTTGATTTTAAAGGTTGCTTTTCCTTTAACATTGGTTTTTGCATTGTATGTCTTCTTGCCAATTTTGATTGTAACCTTTTCCTTTTTGATTTCATATTGTTCCAGTTATATTTGCAATCTCCAACACATCTTTTATTCCAGAATGGAAAAAAATAAAAATAGTATATGGGTGATTATTAGAACAATAATATCCATTATAATTTTTTAAAATTGATTAATGGAGATAAACCCCATCTGAATAAAACAACACCTGATGCTTTACCTTTAATTGCATTTTTAGCATCTTTAAATAATGCTTTATAGGTTAATTTTTTAATATTAGAATCTGATTTATATGTCTGAAGACCCGCCCATATTTTAGCACCTTTTGACATTTTAACAAATTTTTTAGTGATTTTTTTAATCCATGAGGATTTTGCATGATAATTTCCTTTATAAATCATTGGAATAATCACATCCAGGTATTTTGACATTGTTTTGGTATCCTGACCATAGTAATATTTCATGGATGAAGGTTCAGGCATTACCGCTGCTGAAACTATTAGTTTTGGTTTGATTTTATGAACTTTTGTACTTGCTTTTTTTACAAAATAATTAATTACTTTAACTGCATTTTTAAATTTGTATGCGTTTCCACCAAATCTTAAATAATCAAAGTGTATTCCATCAACTCCTTTTATGGATGCATAGTATTTTGCCTGTTTAATCATTTTATTTATATAGTCATAGTTATAGTTTCCTTTTTTACTTACGGGACGTACGAATTTACCATTTTTAAAAAATACTGCCATCCAAATATGTACTTTCATACCATATTTATGTGCTTTTTTAATCCATTTAACAACTGTGGATTTACCATAATGGGTGAATACTGAGTGGAGGAGGAAAATGTGTTTTGTTCCTTTTTTTGATAATTTTTTAAGATTTACTTCTTTCATACTCCATCTGTCAACCCAGTATCCGTATCCTCCTTTTAATTTTGGTTTGACTGTTATGTTATAAGATCCTGAGGATGAGGAGTAATTTTGGTTTTTTGAAAATGAATACCATATTGTATATTTTTTTGCTTTGAGTTTTAAATAAAATGTAGCTATTCCTTTAGTATTTGTTTTTGCATAATATGTTTTTCCTGCTACTTTTATTGATATTACTCTTTGAGAAAGTGGAATGTTATTTATTGTGGTTAGTTTTAATTGGAAAATCGATTTTGAACCTGCTCTGTAATTAATATATTTATCTGCAACATCTAAGTATGTGGGATATTCTGAGTTAACTTTTATTGTTGATGTTGTATTTGATGATGTGTAGTTTCCATCCCCTGAAAAGTAATATTCAACCAGATATGTTCCATTAGTAAGTTTGAATTTGAAATTTATCTCACCATTGGAATCTGTTATATTTTCATATAATGTATTGTTTAATAGTATTTTTATTGTTTTGTTTGTTAATTTTGTTCCATTTGATGTTAGTTTAATTGTTAGTGTTGTTTCAATATCTGTGTAAGTTGTTATGTTTGGTGCTGTGATTGTTGTTTGTGATTTTTCCATTTCTTGAGCTGTGTTGTTTTCAAGTACTGGTAGATTTTCTTTTTGAGTTGAATTAGTAATATCACTAACATTTTCATTTGCAAATACTATTGAAATAGTTAAAAATAAAGTTAGAACAATGATGAGAGTCATTGTTATTTTTGTTTTCATTATATTTCACAACCTATGTTATGTAAATTTAGATTATGAAATTATATAAAGATTTAGTTTTTTAGATGAATTTCTCTTCAAAATCTATTAATATGTTTAGAAGTCTGTTATCTAAGCGGCGTATTGCTTTATAGTATATTTTTTTAGGGATTTCCCAATATGCTGATGCTATACTTCCTGCAATTGCAGCTTGTGTATCTGCATCGCCACCAAGTGATATGGCATTTCTAATTGTGTCTTCATAATTTTTACCTTCTAGAAAACATAGTATTGCTTCTGGGACGCTGCCTTGTGATGAAACATCAAAAGAATAGTATGGTCTGATTTTTTTTAGGGATATGGATAAATCATATCCATAATTTGTTTCAATATGTTTTTGGATTTGATTTTTATCTGATCCTGTTTTTGCCAGGTAAATTGCATCTGAAGTGGCTAGGGCTGATGTGATTGCTGTTGGGTGGTTGTGAGTTACTATTGCTGATTGTTTAGCTAGTTTTTGTGATTCTTCTAATGAGTTTGCTGCCCATGGGCATGGAGATACTCTCATTGCTGCTCCGTTTGCCCAGCTCCCATATGGTTTGGGGTTATCTTGGTTTAACCATTGGTTAAATCGTCCTCCATATCCTGCATTTGGATATAGTTTACCGTAGTATTGTAGGTTTTCTATTAGTTTTTCTTCTGAATTATTATATTCACATAGCCATTTTGCAATAGCTAATGTTAGTACTGTGTCGTCTGTGAATGTTGAATTTGGTTGGAATAATTGAAATTCTTTTGTTTTGATTGGGTTGAATTCATATACCGATCCGATTATGTCTCCGCAGATTGCACCTAATATTCCTTTCATAGTAGTTAGTATGTGTTAAAATAGTTAATATATATTATTGGTTTGGTGGTGTTTTAAAAAAAAAAAGATTTTTTGAGAGAATTTGATTGTGATTATGCTTTTCTCTCAAGTACAAAATCTGCAATGTCTACAAGTGTTTGTTTAGATGAAGAATCAGGCAATATTTCGAGTACTTGTTTGGCTTTTTGTACAGATTCTAATGCGAGGTTGTGAGCATATTCAATTGCACCACATTCTTTTAGAATTTCAATCGCTTCATCTATATCACTTTGTGAGTTTTCATCATCTTTTAAGATTTCAAGTAATCTTCCAGAATCATCACTAGCCAAACCCCTAATTGCAATAATAGTCATCTTTCCTTTACCAATATCAGAACCAATAGGTTTACCTAAAGTTTCCTCATCAGCAGCCAAATCAAGATAATCATCCTGAATCTGGAAAGCAAGACCAATTAAACGACCATACTCATACATTGCATCAATAACTTCATCAGATGCCCCACCCATAATTGCACCTGCTTTAGTAGCAGCAGCAATTAAAGCGCCAGTTTTTTTGAAAATCATTTCCATATATTCATCTTCAGACACATCAAATCTTTGTTCAAAACCCATATCAAGAGCCTGACCTTCACAGATTTTAACACAAGCATCAGCAACAGTTGCTAAAGCATTATTATTCTGTTCAGAAGTAGTGTCTTTTGAAGTGATAATCATTTCAAAAGCTTTTGAAAATAAAGTATCACCTGCAAGAATAGCAACATCTTCTCCCCAAACTTTATGAACAGAAGGCATTCCTCTTCTCATATCATCATCATCCATAATATCATCATGGATTAAAGAAAATGTATGTATAAGTTCAATTGCAGCAGCAGTTTTTAATGCTAATTTAGAGTTTCCACCAACTGCTTCACTAACAATTAAAGCCAAAGCAGGTCTAAGCATTTTACCACCAGCTTGGGTAAGGTAAATTGAAGCTTCACCAAGATTTTCCGGTGTAATAACTGATAAATCTTCTTTAATTGTTTTTATAATATCCACGGAATAATTTCCAAGTACCTCTTTTACATCACTCATTTTAAAATTCCCTCCAATCTAACTTTTAAATACTTGTGCTTGTGCATTTCTTAAAATATGAATATCATATCCAATTCT
>SUTL01000097.1 GCA_015062925.1 Methanobrevibacter thaueri | reverse complement strand
ATTTCTCCTTTAAATTGCAGGAATCTTCAATATTATAATGATTGTTTATCGATAGCCTTAACCAGCTATGTTTGGGTTTGTTTATTTGTAATGAACACTTCCTGCAATTTATAAATTAAAAAACAATAAACTTTATATATAATTTATTTCATAATATTCATTAGAGTTTAAAGTCCACTTTCTAGGTACTTAAATTCTAAAATTTTGATGGATAAGATTATTCAGTGTCTACTTGTTCGAACATGTTTATCATGTTGTAGACATTGAATTTAGACTTAATTTTACTTATTTTAATGCACTAAACTTTTATTTAATTTTAGAGGTGGACATTTTATTATAATAGATGTCAAAAATAATTGGAAATCCTTAAGGTTACCTACCATTTGAAAAATCATTAACTTGCCCGAAATTACTAAATGAATTTGTGTGAACCCTTAACAGTACCAGATAAACCAACCGTAGTTAAAGAAACACAGCCCCCATTAAACTTACTGATAAGCGCCAATGCAGAACGAACTTCACATACAAAATCACGTTGACATCTTAAAATAGCTTTATAACTAAAATAACCGTCACCTTCTCCACATTCATAAAACCTCATAACCCATAAATTAAAATTAGAAGTTCCGCATTCACCTTTAAAACGAACACACCCCTCCCAGACAATAGAAACCAAATCTTCCTTAGAAATTCGAGAAACAGATTTAATATCTAAAGTCAAATAACGATTATTCTTCCTAAGAGTTGGAGGTAACACTTTAAGCCTCATCCATCAACCCTCCTAACACCTTTAAAAATCATTTTATCTCTATTCCGATTAAATTCCAGAATATTAGCTGCACTAACAAAAGAATTATCAATAGCTTCTTGAGACAAACCGGTTTGTTTGAAAACAGAAATAAAATCATAAGTGGTTTTAATATCAAAAACAGATTCCGCCCTTGAAGATAAAATAAGAGGAAAATCAAACTTATAATATAATGTGTAAATATCCCTTAAATTAGAAATAATTTTAGCTCGTGGAATGAGAAAAGATTTTAAAATATCCTTAAAGCAAATTTCAACAGCAACATTATTATTAACAGCTTCTTTTGAAAGAACATGATTTAAACCAGAATCATATCTTCTTAAATAAGGTCTTGATAAAACATCAACCTTAACATTTTCAACACAATCTCTGTTAACCTTTAAATCCCCACCAACAACAGAAATACATAAAATCCTGTTTCTAAATTTATTAACAATTTTTCTTATCTCACTAACATTATTAGATTTAATTTCTAATGTATAATCAAATCCAATAACATCTTCCAAAGCATTATTTAACTCATCTTTAAAATCCAAAGCATTTTCCAGATTATTCTGATTATATGAGAAATTAATATGATTCCATCCATATTTAGATGCTTCATGAGCCAGTTTAATATTATTTTCTAAATTACTTCCCTGAATATTTAAATCAACAAACATAAAAATAAAACCCTTTTTATAAAAAAATTAAAAAAAAGTGATAATTTAGATTAAATATCACTTTTTTTATTGATATTTGAAAAATTCAACTTCCCAACTAACTGTTTCATAATAATCAATTTCAAATGTTTCCTCACTAGAAGATTCATATGTAAATGAATCCGATCTTGATTCAACAGGACTTTTAGGACCCCAATCAACACCACCAGATTCACCATTAGAACCTTCAACATACAAATGATTGGTAGCATAGTTTTTAATAGGGAAACATGAAAGTTTAACTTTAATCTTTCCGGGTGGTACGTTAATAGTTTTAGAACCGGAACCTGATCCGGAATAACTTCCTATTGACTCCCAGGATTTTTTTTCACTGGCAACTTCTTCTGTTTTACCATTATCCTGATCAACACTATCAATTGCATTATTTGTCTGATTATTATCATGTGAAACATTATTAGTCATATTTATTGCAAAATAACCAACAATACCAATTAAAATAATAATTACAGCTATTAAAGCAATTATTATAATTTTGGAATTATTTTTATTATTTGGTTTTTGCACCTCAACCGAATCATTATTACCAGCTAATGAATTCCCACATTTAGTGCAAAATTTTGCATTATCCTTATTTTCAAATCCACATTTACATTTCATTTCAATCAACAATTAAATTAATCAATCAAAACTATTTATTATTTATAACAAAAATAGTATAAATAATTTTTAAATTTTTGTGTTAAAACTGTAATAAACTATTTTATATAATAAAATCTAATATTTTATTATGGTAAAAGAAAACGATGAACTTTTGAAATTAACTTCATATGTTCAAATTTCCAAATACCGTGAAAAAACATTAAAATCAATTGGTGATTCAGTTAAAATACCAACTAAAATTGCCGAAGATAGTGAAATTAGAACTAACCATATTTCAAAAGTTCTAAGCGAATTGAAAAGTAAAGAAATCGTTGAATGTATTAATGAAGAAGCACGTAAAGGTAGACTTTACAGATTAACAGATACAGGAAAAGACGTGTTAGAAACTATTAAAAATAATGAAAGGAATGAATGAATAAATATTTTCTTTTTAATTTCCATCAATAAGTTTTTTAATACTTTCTAATTCTATCCTAATTTTATCATCACTGGATTCCTTAAAAATATCATATAAAAGAGTAATAATCAACTTGTTTTTAAAAGATAATGGGAAACACTCATCAGTTTCAGTTAAAAGAGCATCATAAGTTGGGGAAGTTAAATCTTTACGATATTGGATTTTAATCTCTTCACGCAAACTTTCATCAATATAATTTTCAAGATAAACTATTATTTCATTAGCAAAGGAATTACCTAAAACAACCATCATGTTTAAAGTATCATCATCCAGGTTTGAATTTTCAACTAAACTATTAAATGATCCGTAATTCTGATGTCCGTATGGGATGAATCTGCCTTCCACTGTATGTGCACAGTATTCATTCATAATTTTGAATTCGGGCAGTGTTAGAAAATACCATGCGAAACTTTGAATTGTTGAAGATGGGTTGACTTTGAAAATAAAACATAATAAATTCATTATAATCCTGAACAGGCAATGATGGGCTAGTTCATGGATGATTGTTGCGATTTGAACTGCATCTGATAATCTTTCATCATAAAAAATTGCATTTCCTGAAAATATAAATCCTCTTTCAAACCCTCTGGATTTAGGTTGGCATTCACAAAAAACACTTGCTAAATTAAGTATTTTATTTTTTATTGAATCTCCCCATATATCAATATATTTTGCCCTTATGAAAATATCTTTAAGTAAGTGATTGTACTCCTCATCACTGATTTTTGCATTTGCAAGTAAAGATTCATTATACTTGCTTAATAAAATATCAAAATCATCAATGGTTATTGGATTTATTTGACTGCCGCATTTATCACAATAATTATCATCAAAATCAATATTAGAATTACCGCAAAACGGACAAACATGCTCAATAATAAACTTATTACCACAATGAGTGCAATAATTATTCTCTTTAAAATTAACTGTTCCGCAAACACTACATGTTTTCAACTAAATCACTACCTGAACATGTTTTTAATATTTTTAACCGTACTGTTAATAGAATTTTTATGAATAATTCTTCTTTTAACATTTTTACCACACACAGGACAATACTCACTATCCCAATCAAGAATTTCACCACAGGAACAAACAATTCTTGTTTTAATATTTCTCTGAGGATTTAAAGGCCTATCACATTTTTCACAGAATTTCAAATGCCTCTGATTTTTATGACCGCAAACACATAAAATTTTACTATCCTCTCTTTTCAAATTACATCCACATTCAATGCAAAAATCAGAAGTAATCTCATTTAAAGTAGAACAGGTGCATAATATTCTAATTTCACCCATATTACCATAATTAATCAATGGCAAACCACAATTTTTACAGAACTGAGAAAACTGTTCATTTTCTTCACCACAAAAACAAAAAACAGGATTATTGAATTTTAAATTAAAATTACTATAATTATCATCAACAGCCAAATCTTTTTCTTTTAACTGTTTACCGCACATTTCACAAAACACATTATCCTTTGAATTAACCGCCCCACATTCACAAAAAACAGTGTCCACATCGAATTTAGGTTTATGTTTTCTTTTTAAAATTCTTGATAATTTAGATTGTGTTCTTTTAGCACCACACATATAACAATATTCATTATCAACTTCATTTAAATATCCACAGGAGCATATTTCATATTTAAAATCATTTTTAGTATTTATATATGGTGAAAAATCAATGTTAAAGTTGAAAAATCCAATATTGTGAATAGAAGGAGTGAAAACATAAACATCATCATTAGCATCATATTTAGTTTTACACCCGCAATTTTTACAATAAGGTTCATTTGGAAGTATTCTATTACCACAATGTTTACAATAGTTTTCTAAATACATTTTTTCATGATTATTTTTTATTTAAAGATTGTATTTCATCCACTACATTATATAATACTTCTTCCCCAAGGCCTTCAATGTATTTAATGGAACCTGCACATTCATGTCCTCCACCATCAACACCCGCCTGAGGGACTTTTTCAATCATTTCTGAAACAATTTCATTTACATTAAATCCATATTGTTCATTCACAGCATCAGTTGCTCTGAATACTCCGAAATCCGGTCCATGACCTAATGTTACAATTGGTTTATCTTCACCTAATTGTTTTATCACATGATCATGTACAAATCCACAGGTTTTACCCGGTGCCGGGAAAGTGAATTTATGTGCGAATTTTTCAACATCCAATAAATTAAAGTAAATACCATTATCAAGTTTTGTTTGTTTAATATTAGGTAATGCTGCTTTAAGTTGTGTGTCAATTCTTTTCTGATACTCTTTATATAACGCTTCAATCATTTTCTTATGCTTGTCAACATTATCCACAGCTAGGATTGTATCCATTATTCCTCTACCATTCATAAATCTTAAAAAGTAAGCTTCAAAATCAACACATTCAGCTACTTTACCTAAATGTTCTTTACTGAAACCTTTTTCTGCAGCAAGTTTTAAGTACTGGTATACTTCACCGCACTCTGCACGATCTCCTAATGCTGCAATTGCCGGCAAATGTTTTATTAAATCTTCTACTTCAGGATTTATTATATGTGCAACTTCTGTTGCAAGACAACCTGCTGTTAGCTGTGAGTCTCCTCCAACAAGATATGGGTTTACATGTGTATCCACATATTCATCAACAGCAACTGTTGCACCGTAAATTTCACCATCACGAACATCTTTTGTAATTAAATCTCCCGGTGAGTGATGGTCTATTACAACCACTTCAATATCATATATTTTAGCTTGCATTAATGCTACAATATCTTCTTCTGTAGATCCATTATCCAACAAGACGATTAAAGGTAATTTCTGACCATGTCTTTGCTGATCTTCCAATGCAAAAGATAAATCTTTAACAACATCTTCCAATTCATAGAATGGTGCTTTACTAGGTGATCTTTTAAAATAATAATATTCAGCATCATTAGAAGGATTTGCTTTTTGAATTAATGGAACAATAGCTTTTTCCATAGAAACCCCTGATACAATACCATCAGCATCATTATGATGTCTGAGTAAAATTGTACGACCATCAAGTATTGCTCTTCTAATTTTTTGAGCAGCTTCAAACATTTTAGGACGAAGTCTGTTTAAAATATCACTTTTAACAAGGAAATCAACATCATCAGGTTTGGCTTTTTCATTTAACGCATCATCAATTAATTTATGCAACTGAAGAGTTTCCTCCTCACCAAGTTTCAACATGGAAGAAGATTCAATTTGAGTTTTACCTCCATGCTCATTAACCTCACCAATAACCTGAACCGCATCAGACAATTCAATTTCCGGATAAGATCTCTCACCAGCCTTATCAAAAGCAGCGATTTCAGTAGTACCTGACTCATCACTAATAATGAAAATTGTAGGACCTGAAGTTTGCTGAATCTGTTGCACTTCACCATCAATTCTAACAATTTTACCTTTTCTTTCTTCAAGATTAGCTATTAAAGTTCTTGGAATAGATTTAGTTAATTTTTTAAGATTGAATTTATCCACATAAGCAGGGGCAAAATCAATTTTACCTTCACGTGATTTAATAGAGGTTACAAACACTATAATTTCTTCACCAACATTATACTCAGAAACATCTCCTCTCATAAGACCCCAGACATTATTATTTAAAGAAACAAAAGCCCCATATTTTTCAATCCGAGTAATTTTACCTTTATATAATTTATCCTTAACAATATCTTTCATATTACATAAGGAATCCAGAACATAAACATCACGCACCTGATTTCTCCTAGATTCAAATTCTTCATGTTTCATTTTCTCATCCTTTCTTTTCTGACCACATTCATAACAAACATCATATTTTTCATCAAGAAGTTTCCCACAGTCTCTGCAGACATTAATCTGACCTGTTCCATGACAATAAGAACAATCTTCATATACTTCAACCTGTCCTTTACCATTACAAACTTCACATGGAATATCCTCTTCACCACCAAGGTCAAATTTAGCCTTAGCTTTACTGTTAACTCCTTTAAAATGGTCACCTACATTAAATAAATCATCTTCAAAACCAGTACCACCACAGGCATCACATTCTT
>SUTL01000096.1 GCA_015062925.1 Methanobrevibacter thaueri | reverse complement strand
AAATTAGAATGGGTTAATGGTGGAGTTGATATGAATACTGCATCAAAATCATCTAAATTAAAAAATTCATTGGAATCATTATAAACATCAATATTAAACAATGATTTGACCTCTTCACATCTCTCATCACTATTATCAATTCCAACAACATTTATTTCAGGAAAATTTTCTTTTATTAATCTGATTCTTCTTTTTCCCATTGAACCTAAACCGATTACACCAACATTCAAATTTATCACTCCAACTCAAAAAATTTCTTATTTAATAATTCATCATCAATATCTAACTCATTTAAAATTTTACAGATATTTTCACCAGCTTTCCCATCACCATAGGGATTAATGCAGTTATCTAATTTATTTTGATAATCATCACTTTTAATATAATTCAGCGCATTTAAGATTTCATCCGAATCATAATCAACATCAATAACGTTCTCTGCTTTTTCACGGCCCGCTTGCCTAGTCCCAATATTAATTACAGGCAACTTAAATGAAGAAGATTCAATTATCCCACTGCTTGAATTCCCAATTAATGCACTGGCTAACCCCAAAAGACCAATGAAATCATCATGAGGGATGTTCTTATAAGCATCAACATCATACTCATTTATTTTTTCAATCATTGCTCTTCCGCCAGCATCTGCATTTGGATAAATCAATAAAATCTGATAATCAGTGGAAGTTACTGCATCCAAAGTCTGTTTAATTTGATTAGATGAATCTTCAACTTCCAAACTAACCGGATGCTGCAATACAAGAATAAAATCCTTTGTAATATTATATTTTTCTTTCAAGTAATGTTCATTGATGTTATCTTTGATTTTAATTATTGAATCAAGTCCAGGTGCTCCAACAACAAAAATATTGTTCGGATTTTCACCCATTTGTTTAATTCTTGATGCACTTTTTTCAGTTGCTGCAAAGTGAATATTGGACAATTTTGTTATTGCATGGCGAGCAGAATCATCCACAGTTGATGAAACATCCCCACCGTGAATATGTGCAACTGGAATCTGCAGATAAGAAGCAACAATTGCTCCAGCCAACATTTCACCACGGTCTCCTAAAAGTAAAACAACATCAGGTTTTATTTCAACCATCAGTTGTGTTAAATCGCCAATCAGATTACCAATGAATGCTGACATTGACTGCTCATCATCTTTTAGAAATGTTTGATTAATTATATGTAAATTAAAATTATCTTTTTTAACTTCATCTAAAGAATAACCAAATTCTTCCATTAAATGCATACCAGTTACTGCGACTTCCAAGCGAATATTTTCATCATTATTTAATAATTCCAATGCATTGTGCATTAAACCGTAATCTGCTCTTGTTCCAGTAATATATAATACTTTTTTTAACATAATTATTCCAAATCTTCCCATTTCAAAACATGACCTGATTTTAGGTCTTTATTAACTGTTTTGCCTATTAAATCATTAACATACTTAGGAGCAATACCTGTTCCTGGTCGTTTAATGGATAACATCTCTTTTTCAAGTACTTCTCCTTTTTTAAGATTATTATTTAAAATGATACTTTTTCTTGCAACCTTTTTTATTTCATTTTCATTGTCCGAAAATTTTCTAACACCATCACCCATTGCAACTTCGACATGTCTAATAGCATTAACCATTGCTTTAAATTCCTCAGGATTTAAAGATGCTTTATGATCCGGACCTTCAAGTGTTTTATCCAATGTAAAATGTTTTTCAACAACACATGCTCCCAATGCAACAGCAGCAATTGGGAGTTCTATGCCCGGAGAATGGTCTGAAAATCCGATTGGTACATCCAATTCATCCTGTAATGTTTTTATGAAATTTAGATTTGCTTCCTCAAATGAAGTCGGATACCCAGTAATACAATGCAAAATGCATAAATTTTCTTTATTTACAATGAAATCATAAGTTTCTTTAATCTCCTCTAAGGTAGCCATACCTGTTGATAAAATTAATGGTTTATCAGTATTTAAAACATAATCAATCAGCTCAAAATTATTCAGTTCACCTGAACCTAATTTATAAAGTGAAACACCTAACTTTTCTAAAAGGTCAACACTTTTAAAATCAAAAGGTGAAGATAAAAATACCACACCACACTCTTCAGAATATCTCTTGAGTTCAAAAAAATCATTGAAAGAAAGCTCTAATTTTTTAAGCATTTCAAGTTGTGAATTTTCATTTGTATTTTCTTCTTGATATTGAGCAGTTTTAGCATTTTCACTTACTAAATCTTCACTAACAAAAGTTTGAAACTTAACTGCATCAACACCACAATCACTAGCTGATTTAATCATTTTACGAGCAAGTTCAACACTCCCATTATGATTAACGCCAATTTCTGCTATTATAAATGTGGAATTTTTAGAATTTTTCTCAAAAAACATTACAAAACCTTTATTATTTATTAAATATAAATTTTATTTAAAATATTATATTAATATTATGCAACAAATTTAATAATAGCTGTCAAAATGATAGAATTTAATTTCTTTTACCTAAAATTTCTTTAATTACATATTTATCATCATTATCAAATACTTTTAATGCAATTGTCAAAATTAAATAAATTATTATTCCAACCGGCATAGCTACCCACATATTTAAATTTAATAAATATAATACAATTCCTAAAACTGCAGAACCCATGCCTATTTTTATTAAATCATAATATAATTTTTTATTTGGTCTAAATCCTAATGTATATATTACATATGAAGAAATGATTAAAATTAATGCATCGCTTAAAACAGTTGAAATTGCCGCCCCATTAAATGAGAAATGAGGAATCATAAAAAAGTTTAAAATAACGTTAAATGCTGCTGCAATAGCATAAATTTTAGTAAGAGTTACTTCTTTATGTGAAGCATTTAACAATGTACTGCAAGCACCATTTACAAATAATAAACACACAGTCCAAATTAAAATTGACAATACTGATGAAGCTTCCAAATATTCTTTTCCATAAATTAATTGAACAATATCTGCAGAGTACAATACTGTTGCAACAGCAATAGGAATAATTACTAATGACAAATATTTTACAGATTTTTCAAAACTAACAACTAACAATTTTTTATCATTTTTATAGAATTTACTCATAACAGGAAAAATAACCGCAGTATATATAGAATAAAATAACGTTAAAATAGATATTAACTTATAAGAAGAATTATAAATACCTGTTGCATAGTCTCCAATTAAATTAGTTAACATAACTACATCTATTGAGTAATAAATATTATAGAAAAGTCCACCAATTGCAAAAGGTATTGATAAAATTGTAATTGTTTTACAAAAATTATAATCAAATTCAATTTTAGGTTTTGCTACATGTTTTCTTAATGCATAATACTCATATACTAATGTAATAATATTAGAAAAGAGATATGAAAAAGTTATTCCATAAAGTCCTAAATCTGTGAAAATAGAAAGTAAAATAAAAACTAACAAAAGTAAATTTAATATCGTATTTGCAATACCTTGATATTTTCCCTCTTCATATGCTTGAAATGATCCATTAAATAATCCTAACATTGATTTAATAATCATTTCAATTGTGAAAAGTAATGTAACAGTTATTGTAACTTCATTTGATCCCATTAATATTAAAATGATTAATGTTAAAAAAAAAGTACCTATTCCAAATAATGATTTTAAAGGAATTGCATTACCTAAATATTTTGGAGCGGAATCATAATCTGTTGAAATATATCTAACAATATGAGTACTTATTCCAAAATCCATAGTTATTGTTAAAATCCCAGTTAAAGAAATAGCAAAACCTAAAATTCCATAATCATTAACTCCCAAATATCTTGCAATTAATATCGTCCAAATAAATCCACAAATACTCGCAATTATCTGTGAAACCAATAACCAACTCATATTTTTAAAGATTACTTTCACTTGACTCATAAACTCACTTAAAAATTATATCATAATTATTTTGATTTTTATTTTATTTAAATCTAATAAAATTATTTCAAATAATATAAATTAATTATTAAAATAAGATATAAAATAAATATTATTATTAGATAAATTAATCTAATAAATAACCACCATATATATTATATAATAACAATTAAAAAAAAATATATCAAATACCCTGATGAAAATTATCAAAACTAAATGAACAAATAAAAATTGTTATTCCCTGAATTTATAAAATATTTATTATAAACATATAAAAAAAAGTATGAGGATATCATGTATAAAATTTCAATAATAATTCCAATTTATAATGCTGAAAAATATATTTCAAGATGCATCTCATCACTTCTTAATCAAACAATGAATTTTGATGAATTAGAAGTTATATTAATTGATGATAATTCATCAGATAATTCGAAAGCAATTATTGAACAATATGTTACTAAATATAAAAATTTAAAAGGAATTTATTTAAAAAATAACCACGGCGGACCATCAATACCTCGAAATGAAGGTATCAAAATCGCATCAGCCAAATACATAATGTTTATGGATAATGATGATGAATATGATTCTAAAATGTGTGAAACATTATATAATAATTTGATTTCTAATAATGCAGATTTTGTTTCATGTAGAGAATGTCGTGTAAACTCAAATAATAAAATATACATAGAAAATCCTTATGTAAACTATGATGGAGATATCATATTCTTAAATGGAGAAGATATTTTAAAATTCGATGATTTAGTTGTTTGGAATAAAATATTTAAAAAAGATATAATATTAAAAAATAACATTTTATTTCCAAATTCTAGAAATGAAGATTATTATTTTTGTTATGTCTATTTTATACATTCTAAATCTGCAGTATACTTACAAAATTACTATGGTTATAAATGGTACAACACTGAAGGGTCATTAAGTAGTGGATTTAAATATTCACATTATTATGGATTATTAAACATGTACACCAAATTATGTAAAATACTAAATGAAAATCATATCGATTCTAAATTATTTTTTAATAAAAGAATTTATGGTAATATTCTTTTACCAATGTTCTCTGAAAATATCTTAAAAAAAGATGATAAAAAAATTTTTGATTTGTTTGAACAATATGTCAAATTTGAAGAAGAATTATCTCAACCCCATTTAAAAACAAATATCGTTTACACCATTGGAAGACATTTATTATTAAATAAAAAATTTAAACTTGCTAAAACATATTTTAAAGTTATAACAAAATTATATCACTTAATATAACCATACCATAAAAAGAAATGTAACTTATTAAAAAATGGACACTCACTAATTAACATTAGAATATAACAATCTTTTAAAAATTTGTTTTGCTACTATATTTTATGAATTGAATAAGTTTTGTACTATCATATCTATTCAATAGTTGTAGTTTACAATAAATATACATGTAAAAACTGTTGATTAAAATGATGAAATAATTATAACAGATTAATAAATATATAACTTAGATAATATCTAAAAAATTCTTACTAAAATTTTAAAATATAACTTTCCAAAAATAACCCAAAAAAATTATCATTTAAAAAAAAAAACATACATAGATTATTATGAAACCCAAAAACGAAAGAATATTCTACTTTGACTTTTTAAGAACATTTGCAATTATAGGCGTGATAATTTGTCATATTAATTTCTTTTTTGGAACATTAACTACGCCCTTCGAAATTATTGCTCAATTAACATTCCATGATATTGGAAGAATAGGAGTTCCTCTTTTTTTAATGATTAGTGGCGCGTTGCTTTTAAATAGAGATTATTCAAGTTTATCTAACTTTTTAAAAAGAAGATTCACACGAATTGTTTACCCCTTTCTGTTTTGGATGATTTTCATCACATTAACCAACCTGTACTTTAAAAAGACTCTACTATACATATGGAATGTCATCATTGGAAACCCCTCAATTGCATGGTATTTCTGGATATTGATTGGAATTTATTTAGCTATTCCTATTTTAAACATGTTCATCAAAGAATATGGTGAAAAAGGATGTGAATATTTTCTGGCCATTTGGTTCATATTTATAGTTTTAAATTCTCTAAACTCATATCCATTGTTACCCTACTTTAAGTTGGATTGGTTTAGTGGTTTTATGGGATATCCTGTATTAGGTTATTATCTTTCAAACAAAAAATTCAACATTTCAGATTCCAAAATGTATAAAATAGGACTTGGCATCTTTTTAGTTTCATTAAGCATATTTGTACATTACACACAAACAAACAGTTTTGTATCTGTTGAGCAAATGTATCAAAATATAATAGTCGTATTTATGGGAATCGGAATGTATCTGTTTATAGAATACCTTGACAAGGAAAACAAGTTCAATTCAATCAAAAACAATGCAATAGGAAAAGCCATCAGCTCAATAAGCCTTTGCAGCTACGGAATGTACTTTTCACATGTAATCATAATCATGTTCATGTCAAAAATCAATCCACATTCAAACATTTTATTCCCTGCAATGTTTATAGCAACAATATTCCTTTCATGGCTTTTACCATACATATTCAGCAAAATCCCATATGTAAAGAAAGTAAGCGGGGTTTAATATTTAAACATAACGTATATTACTATTAAAAATATACGTTAAAATTCGTTAATTACATTCAATTAGTTAAATTGTTTCCACTTCACAAAATTGCCCCCAGTGTATAAAATTTACCTCAAAAAGTTATCGTATATAACTTAT
>SUTL01000004.1 GCA_015062925.1 Methanobrevibacter thaueri | reverse complement strand
TCCAATTAATAATACAAGATTATATAAATTTATAAAAACATAATTATTATATCATATATTAATGGAGAGTAAAAAATGGAATTTTTAAGACCAAGAGGTACAAGAGATTTTTTATTTGATGAAATGAGACGTAGGAAAGAAGCTGAAAGTACCTTAAGAAGAATATTTGAAAATTACGGTTATCAGGAAATTAAAACACCTTTATTTGAAGAATTAAAATTATTCACAACTAAATCCGGAGAAGAAATTGTCGACCAATTATATAATTTTAAAGATAAATCAGACAGGGAACTAACATTAAGACCCGAAATTACAGCACCAGTTGCAAGATTATATCTTAATGAACTTGAAAAAACTTCCACCAAACCAATTAAATTATATTACTATGGCAGTTGTTTCAGATATGAAAGACCGCAAAAAGGCAGATTCAGACAGTTTTGGCAATTCGGTTGTGAACTAATCGGTGCTAAAACTCCACAGGGAGAAGCTGAAGTTATAGCATTATGCAGTGATGCGATTAAATCATTAGGAATCACCACAGCAGATGTTAATATTAACCATTTAGGTATTATTCGAGGTTTATTTAAACATTTCAATATTACAAGTGAAACTCAACGAGAAATAATGGTTGTTATTGATAAAGGAGACAAAGATCTTTTAATAGAGTCATTAAGTGGTGATGATGCAATTATTAAAAATAATGAATTGAATCAGATTTTATTAAAATTAATTGATCTTGTTGGTGATAAATCAATAATCAGTGAAGTTGAAGAGTTAATTGCACCTTATGACGAGGCAAAAGATGCTCTCAATGAACTTAAAAGTTTAATTGATTTACTTGAAGCATTTAAAGTTGATAATTATACTTTAAATCTTGGTGTTGCAAGAGGCCTTGATTATTATACTGGAATTGTATTTGAAATTTATGTTCCTGAACTAGGTGCTCAAAAACAAATCTGTGGCGGAGGATCCTATTCCCTTGTTAAAATCTTTGGAGGTCAGGAAGTTGAATCAACCGGTTTTGCACTTGGTTTTGACAGACTGATGAATGCAACTGAAGAGTTATGTGAAGTTAAAGAATTACCTTCACACCTGGATGTTTATGTAGCTCCAATATCAAAAGATGTTCATAGGAAAGCTTTTGAAATAACACAAATGCTAAGGGAGAATGGAATTAAAACAGATGTTGATTTGAATGCTAAGAAATTCAAGAAATTAATGAATTATGCTGATAAAATCAAAGTGCCTAAAATGATTATTGTTGGTGCAAATGACCTTAGTGAAGGTAAAGTTACTGTTAAAGACATGGTATCCGGTGAACAGTCACAAATTGAAATTGATAATATTATTAATCACTTAAAAGAGGAATAAGATTATGAATATTAACTTCAGACATGAAATTAACGGTGTTAAAGTTATAACTGCAGTTGCACAGGATATTAATACTAATGAAGTGTTAATGGTTGCTAATATGAACCGTGAGGCATTAATTAAAACTATAAAAACCGGAAAAGCACATTATTGGAGCACTTCAAGAAAGCAACTCTGGCTTAAAGGAGAATCCTCAGGTCACACACAGGAAGTTTGTGAAATCCTTGTTGACTGTGATATGGATACAATTGTTTTAAAAGTTAAACAAAACAAAGCCGCATGTCATGAAGGTTATAAATCATGTTTTTACAGACGTTTAAACACAACAAATATAGATATTGATAATATTAAAGATAAAGATACAGAAATTATTTTAAAAAGACTTGTAAATCCAGAAGATGTGTATTAAGATGAAATGTATAATACCAGATACAAGTGCAGTTATCATAGGTGCAATATCAAAAATTATTGAAGAAGAAAACCTTGATTATCCGGAAATTATTGTACCTGAAACAGTTGTCTGTGAACTTGAACATCAGGCAAACAAGAATAGAACTGAAGGTCATAAAGGATTAAAGGAACTTCAGAAATTACAGACACTCCAGGATAACGGTGAACTTGCAATAACATTCAAAGGAAAAAGACCATCAAATTACGATATAAAACATGCTAAAAATGGAGAAATAGATAGTATTATCCGTGATATTGCAAGAAGCGAAATGGGAACCCTCATAACCAATGATAAAGTTCAAGCAGAAGTTGCAAAATCACAGGGAATACCAGTTTATTATTATAAACAAACAATCAGTACAAAAACATTATCAATTGAAAAATTCTTTGATGATAATACAATGTCAGTTCATTTAAAGGAAAATGTAGCTGCAATGGCTAAAAAAGGAAAACCTGGAAACATCCAATTTGAAGTTTTAAATGAAAAAATCTACACTTACAAGGAACTTAAAAAAATCATGGATGAAATCCTTGATAAAGCAAACAGTGACCCTAAAACCTATCTTGAAAGTGACAGGGAAGGTTCTTATGTTATCCAGTCAAGAGAATATCGTATTTCAATAGCCTACCCTCCATTTTCAGAAGCCTTGGAAATTACAATTGTACGTCCTGTTGCAAATATCAGTTTAAATGAATATGATTTATCAGATAAATTATTAACAAGAATACGTGAAAATGCTGAGGGGATATTAATATCCGGTTCACCAGGAGCAGGTAAATCAACATTTGTACAGGCCATTGCTAATTATTACTCTTCCAAATTAAATAAAATAGTTAAAACAATGGAATCTCCAAGAGATCTGCAACTTCCAGATGAAATAACACAATACGCACCACTTGAAGGTAGAATGGAAAACACTGCAGATGTCTTATTGCTTGTAAGACCTGATTATACAATTTACGATGAACTTAGGAAAAACACTGACTTTAACATTTTTGCTGATATGAGACTTGCCGGAGTGGGAATGATTGGTGTTGTACATGCAACCCGTCCAATAGATGCAATTCAAAGAATAGCATCAAGAGTGGAGCTTGGAGTAATACCTTCAATAGTAGATACAAGTATTTATATTGAAGATGGTGAAGTTAAAAGTGTATATGAAACAAAAATGACTGTTAAAGTACCTAGTGGAATGAAAGAAGCTGATCTTGCAAGACCAGTTATTGAAGTAAGGGATTTTGAAACAGGAACTCTTAAAAATGAAATCTACACTTATGGTGAGCAGACTATTGTAATGGATGTTGATTTAGTAAACAATACTGGTGAAAATGATAAATCAAGTGTTGATAAGATTGCTGAAAAGGAGATTTTAAGGAAAGTTAAAAAATTAATACCTAAAAAATCAAGAGTCAAGGTGGAAGTAATCTCACCTGACAGAGCTAACATTTACATTCCGGAAGAGTTTATTCCTAAAATCATAGGTAAAAACGGTAAAAGAATAGCTGAAATTGAAGAAAGTATTGGTATAAGTTTAGGTGTTGAAGTATTGGAATCCGCACGGAATACCAATGCTTTTGAAGTTGATATTCTTCACACTAAAAAACAGTTGATTTTAGAATTAGGACGGGAGAATGGTCGTAAGAATTTTGATATTAAAGTTAATGGAGAGTATTTGTTAACTGCAACTACTTCTAAAAAAGGAGAAATTAAAATTAAAAGAGGAATTGAATTATCTGATTTCATTATTGATGCTATTGAGATGGGATTGGAAATTACTGCTGTTGAAAAGTGATATTTATGAAAATTGGAGCGTCAACATTAGCTGGACTTGAGAATGGATTGGAAGAAACATTGGATTTTATTGAAACCCTTGGTATTGAATATGCTGAACTGGTTCATCAGTTTCCAACTGAATATCCTGTGAAGGATGTTTTGGAAAGTTATAATCTCAAATATAGTATTCATTCACCGTTTATGGATGTTAATATTGCTTCTCTGCAGGAGAAAAGTAGAGTTAATTCTGTTGGTCAGATTAAGGATTCCATTGATTTTGCCTGTGAAATTGATGGTGAAGCTGTTGTTGTTCATCCGGGACTTGCTTCTTTTCTTGCAAGCAAATATTTCCTTAGTGACGTTTATAATTATGCTAATGAGTCAATTAGGGAAATTAAAAAGTATGGTGATGATGCTGGTGTGCTGGTGACTGTTGAGAATATGCCCGATTTTGATGCTATGATTTATAAGGATGTTGGTGATTTGAACAGTTTTCTTGTTGGTTTGGATATGGGTATGACTTTGGATGTTGGTCATGCTCATCATATGAAATACTCTCCAGACGAGATGATATTTGACTCAATTAAACACATACATCTGCATGATAATTCAGGTGATGATGACTCACACCTTGCATTTGGTGAAGGCAATATTGATTTAAAATATATCATTAACACATTAGAAGATAAAAAGTATAAAGGCATCTACATCATCGAAGTAAATGATTTGGATTCAGTTGAAAAAAGTTACAAATACCTTAAGAAAAACTTCAAAATCTAAAGCAACCTCTTCTCCTTAACCTCTTTTTCAAAATAAAGATACTTAGACTCAATAACCCGCCTAATATCCTTCGCCGTTTTCTCACCAATACCCTCAACCTCCTGAAGCTCACTTTCAGAAGCATTAACAATACCAGCCACACTACCAAAATGCTTCAACAAATTCTTAGCATTAACAGGGCCAATATTAGGTAAAGACTCAACAATAAACAATTGCTGCTCCAATAAACTCAAAGGCTTCTTATCAGTACGAACCTGAATAGGAGCTCTCTCACCCTTCTGCTCACGAACAGCAAATCTTTTAATCATAGCCGCAGTATCCTGAGCATTCCTGGTTGGAATAATACTAATACCAAAATCAACTGCAATAGAAGCCATAGTACCACGAATCGCATTAGGATTAATCATACCAGTATACAAATCATCACCCTCAAGAATCAGAACAGGATGTTTAAACTCCTCAGCCAAATCCTTAGCCTGCTTAAACAACCTCTTATCCACAATAGAATCAACAAAATCCTTAGTAGTTTTTCTCTCAATAGCCACCTCATCACTAACCTGATAATCAGCCACAGCCATTGCTTTAACCTTAACATCAAGCTCCATTTCAGTTAAATGCCTGATAACTTTTGAATTACCCTCACGAGTATCAGCATAAACAACAGGAAAATTATTCTCAACCTTAGGTTTATCAAGAACCTTAACCTTACTCTGATTCTCCATTCTTTCTTTAGCAGAAGCATTCAACTCATCTAAAACCTCAGGATCAATCAACTGATTCTTCATACGATTCTCTTTTCTAATACTGGACCAGTAATAACCCTCATCACGAGTACCCTCAGTAATTAAAACTTTAACACGACCAGTTCTTTTACGACCAGTCCTACCTCTTCTCTGAATCATACGAACTTCAGAAGGCACAGGTTCATATAAAACAACCAAATCCACAGCAGGAATATCAATTCCCTCCTCAGCCACACTAGTGGATAATAAAACATCATACTCACCCATTCTAAAAGATTTAATAATAGCTTTTTGCTGTTTTTGAGTTAAACCTTTCTCACCATCTTTAGATGCTTGACCGAAGAATTTAGCAGATTTAATTCCTTCTTTTTCAAGTTTCTGATGTATCATTTCTAAAGTATCACGATATTGTGTGAACACTATAACCTTAGATGTTGTTTCATCATTTTTATCTTCAAAACGTGATGTTGACAGTTTAGTTTGACCATTATCCCCCAGTTCCTGTTTAAGGATTTTTGTGATTTCACGTAATTTCGGATGTTCCCATCCATGTTTTTCAGCTTCACGAGCCATTTTCACTGCACGTGAAAAATTATCATCCCACATTAATGATTTAGCAGCTTTAGTTTGTTTTTTACGTAATCTGTCAATATATTTATTGAATGTTTGAATTCCTTGTGTTTCTATTAGTTCCTGAGCATGCTGAACATTAATAACAGCGGTTAATATGGATATTGCATGGAATAATTCTTTATCAGGTTTTGTTGAACGTGCAATTTCACCTTGAACTCTACCACGGGCTTTTAGAATATCAACTTTTGTCACTGAAACTGTTTTAATAACACCCATATTTTTCAATGCTTTAAGTCTTACTTTAAGGGCTTTATCAATGTATTCTTTGATTTTTGCCAGTTCAGTGCTCATTTTAACTTTAATCCAATCTATATTCACCGGGTTGAAGTATGGTTTTACATCAGCATCATCTTCTGTTTTAACTGTGATGTTTTGAATGTAGAGGTTTTCACATACTTCTTTGATTTTGAATTTATCAGACCCTGGTGATGCTGTTAGTGCCAGTATCAGATTGGATTTTGATTCCTGAACGTATCTTGATGCCAGGTATACGTATGAGTATGATCCTACTCCATGATGGCATTCATCAAATACAATTAGTGAAACATTACTTAAATCATATCTTCCATTTAATAAATCAGATTCTACTGTTTGTGGTGTTGCAGATATTATTCTTGATTCTTCCCATCGTTTAGTTCTCTCATCAGGGTTGATTGCTCCTGTAAGTGATGTGCATGGTAGGGTGATGAATTCTTTGAAGCTTTCTTCGTGTTGTATTGCTAATGGTTTGGAAGGTGATAGTATTAGTATTTTTGAGTTTTTGATTTTATTTAATCTGTCTGCTGCTACAAGAATCGCTACTATTGTTTTACCTAATGCAGTTGGTGCAACAACCATTGTATTTCCTTTTTTAAGAACATCTCCTGCAATGATTTGCTGATACAATCTGGATTCTATTGCATCTTTTTTTAATAGTGGGTGATTAATGTAGTTAGCCATAATAACATATTTAATTATAAGTAATATTAAAAGATTAAGAGAGCATTTGAAAACTGCAGATTATAATTCAAAAACCAAATCCTTAAATTTAGTAGCCGCTTCACCAATAGCAATAACCATCTCACAGTCAAGATTCAAAGCTTTCCTTAAACCATCACGAACCTCATCCTCAGAAGCACCAAGAGTACCGGTTTTTTCAAAATCATCCACATGATTTAAAAAAATCCTATCATTCAACTTAGGATTATCCTTCAACTTCTCCAAAGCTATTTTCTGTGAAGCAACAGAAGCAGGTACAATAAATTTAGAGAATTTCAAAACACTATTAAATATATCAATATCACCGGCATAACCAGATTCAGATGAAATCGTTATTACAGTTGTGAAATCCCCAAATAATTTTTTAAACTCCTTAAGAACAGTTTCAACACCTGCCGGATTATGAGCATAATCAACATAAACATCCTTACCTTTAACCTCACCAACTTCCTCCATTCTTCCACTAACACCAGTGAAACTGGCAATAGTTGGTAAAATTTTATCATATGATAATCCGAGGAAAGTATGAGCGGCAATAATAACTCCAGTTAAATTATAAACATTGTGAAGTCCATCAACACCCATTTTAACAGTGATTTTCTCAGTTGGAGTGTGCAAATCAAAAGTACGATTAGCCAAATCAACATTAGTTGCAATATAATCCACCTGCGGAGTAGTAACACCACACTGACAGAAATAATAACCGCAACCGGAAATAATCTCCTTAACAGCAATATCACGACCACAAACACACTCCTTCATACCCACAGAATCAGGTAATTCATCAACACCAAAAGTAATAACTTCACCTTTAAAATCAAGTTCACGTAAAAGCCCAGTAATAGTTGGATCCTGACCATTAACAATTAACTGACCCAAACCCATTTCTTTTATAAATTCAGCTTTAACATTAGCATAATCCATGAAACTTCCAAGATCATTTAAATGATCAGGAGTTATATTAGTTATTATTCCACCGGACATTTCAGTATGTTTAACAATCCTTTCAATAGTACCCGGAACACCAAAAGTACCTACTTCAAGAATACCAACATCACCATCCAACCTGGACTGCAATATAGGGATGAACTCAGCATTACCCTGCATTCCTTCAAGATCATGTTCACATGGTTTAATCCCATTATCATAAGCAATTTTTTTAAGTAAAGTGGTAGTGGTGGTTTTACCATTAGTACCGGTTATTCCGAAAACAGGTTTTTCAGGTTTTATTAAATCAATAACCTCCAACAAACCAAGAATCGGCTTATCACATTCTTTAAGAATTGGAACATCCTCAGGTAAACTTAAAGGAGGAATAATATAATCTGCTCTTTCAAAAAAAGTTTCAGGAGTACTGCCATAATAAACATCAATATCATAACCCTCAAGAGATTTAGCAAACCTACAATCCTTTTTAAAAGCTAAATCAGTGCCAATAACATCATATCCTCTTTGTTTCAAAACTCTTGCAATTAAATTACCATTAGCACCGCAAACACCAATAACCCCAAAGGTTTTGTTTTTATACATATTTTTCACACCCTTCCTTAAGGCCTTTTTTGATTTTATTTAAAATATTAACACGGTCAAATGATATGAGAGGTCCCATGTGCAATATAATATCTCCAGGTTCAGAATATTTAAATGATAATGCTGCAGCCTCTTCAAGAGTATCAGTTGCAACTTTAATAATATTATCATTAGTTATTGCATCTAAAATCTCATATGCAATATGTATTTCAACTTTCTGAATTGATTCATCAAAACCACTTGCAAGCACTGCTTTAACATTACTATATTCGTTGAAAATCCTACCTACTTCTGCTTTATCACGAACCCATGAAGTGTCAAAGTGATCAAGGAAAACTACAAGATTTTCACCTTCAAAATAATCAAGTGTTGTTCTAATTCCATCCGGAAGAAATGCAGCATCAATTATTATTTGTCTACCTTTATGAGTTCCATAATCCTCCATATGAGCAGATAAACCTTTAAAATTAGATAATGCTTGGATAATATCTTCTTTACTTATACCATAATTTATACCTACACTGGCAGCTGCAACTGCATTTTCAAAAAAGTAACTCATCATATTAAATGGTGTGGTGAATTCATCTGAATCATATTTAATTGTTAAATTATTGTCCTTACGAGTTCCTTTGAAATCAGCATCCTCATCCATTTTATAGAAAACAGTATCCTCTCTTAATAAGTTGGTTTGACTTGAACATTCTTTATTTGCAATTAATGTTTCACTTATATCCTGAATAATTAATTTACGATTAATATATTTCTCATATGATCCTCCGAATTCATTTAAATGCTCTGGAGTTAAATAAGATAATACACCAATTTTAATATTAATACTGTTTAAAAGACCTAATGTTCCATGAGGAAGTTCGAAAACAGCAATATCACATTTTTCAGCTTTACCTGTAACTATTCCGTCGATTATTGTTTCTGATACTAGGTTGTTTGCAAGTGATGAGCATGACCATACATTATAACCTGCAGCTTTAAAAACACTTGTAATAAGTGATGTTGTGGTGGTTTTACCCATTGAACCGGTTATTCCAATAATATCTGCCGGAACTAAATCATTAACTAATTGGGAGAAATCTTCGTTTGTTAAAACTTTAACATCACTATCTGCAATTAATTTAGCAATTGGAGCATCTTCAGGTAATGTAGGTGGCATGTAAACTGCTTCTATACCATCCAATGTAGGTTCAGGGTTTTTCAAATCTAAAATAATTCCTTCACCCTCCATTTTACGCAACCATGTTTGATATATAGGTTTGAACTCAGATAATTCTTTTAAATCAGTGATAATAACTTTATGACCTAAATAATTAAGTAATCTTGCAACAGGCCTACTAGCATTTCCAGCACCAACAACTAAATAATTCATAGTAAAAGCTCCTAATAAAAAAATAATATTATTATAAATATATGGATGTTATTTAATTTAATCTTTTTGAAAATCAAAAAAAAATAATTTTCAAACACAAAACAATATTGACATATCATTAAAATAATAATTTAAAAATGAAAAATTCTTATAATTAAAAAAAAACAATAATAATAGAATAATTAAGCATGAAAATACTACAAAAACCAATTCAAAAAAGATTATAAAGAATTTAATTTAAAAAAATATTATGAAAATCTTACTCAAACTGAATAAGATCCTCTGCATCGCCGTAAACAACATCAAGTCCACACATTGATGGAACATAATTCGCAGCCTTCGCTGAATTCACACCAATAACTTCAAAACCCATTTCTTCAATTGGAGCTACAACCATACAAGTGTCACATACAATATTTCCACCTGCAGATTCAATAATTTCAGTATAACCCATTCTATCAGCAGTTGCTTTAACACTTACAGAAGTACAAACCCATAACTTGTTTTTAATTGTTTTTCCTTTAACAATATCTGCTACGTTTTTGATTTCTTCAAGTGATGAGTGAGGACATCCAAGACAAACAAGGTCAATTTCTTTATCTGTTGTTGTTAATTGCTGGCGGGTTTCAAGAATTTCATTTTCAGATATAAACATTATATCTTCAATTTCCCCGGTAGGGTTTAAATCATATTCGGGAGTTACATTTTCAACATGGTACAGTGCAACTGAACCTGAAGATGCAAGTGCTGCTCCTAATGTTTTTAAATCATTATTATTTGGAGTGTTTTGTAATTTGAAATATGGTACTCCTCCACCAACTACTTTACCTATAATATATCCTAATGCTCCAAAATCCGCTCCTTTTAATTCAGAGCTAACATTAACAATAAGGTTTGCCATACGATTTTCTTCAAGATGAAAACCATATAATGGAGTTTTACCAACAATAGCTGCTGCAAGAGCTGCCGGTCCACCTTCACGGTTTGTACGGGCACCTATTACTGAGTTTACATATGCAACTGCAGATGATTCTGACCATGATACATGATCTCTGAATCTTGGAACATTACCCACAAGGTATGGTGTACAGGTGCATGTTTTTGAAATTCCAAGCTCAGCATATGCATCTACGATTTCATTCTGTTTTATTGCAAAGTATTCTGGAAATCCTAATTCTCTCCAATTATCCAAATCAGTTCCAGGTGGATTGAGTGATGCATTTATAGTGGATTTTCCACTTCCATCTTGTGCTAAATCCTCCAGGTATTCAAGTCCTGCATCCCCGATTGTTTTATAGGATACTCCAGATACCTGTGCTGATGTAATGTCAACAAGTTTTGAAGCACCGTAAATATCACCCAATGCCACTAGAATATCCATGCTTTTACGGATGGTTTCACCGTATTCACCATCACACATTGCTTGTTCTTTTTTTGTTAAAAACATATTATCATTGTTTTAATTGATATTCAACCATTTCATCCACTAAGTGTAAGAAATTATCTTTCGCATCAAATGGTATCATTGCACCAGCTGCAATATCATGACCTCCACCGGTTCCTGTGAAATTATTTGATGAGTCTTTCAATGCTTTTCCCAGGTTAACTCCCCGGTTAACCATTTCACGGGTTGTTCTGCCGGATATTTTAATATCATTATGAAGTCTTGACATTCCAATAACAGGTTTTGATGAATCCAATAATTCAACTGACAATCCAATACTTGCAATTGTACCCATAACAGATTTTAAAACCTTATCTTCAGAGTATAAGTATTGTATACTATTTAATTGTTCAGCACCATTCTTTTTAATCCACTCCAAACCTTTAACAATCTGGTCACGGTATTGGCGTTGAAGTTTCAAAGCAGCATCCAAAGCCAACTGACGCTCTCCAAGAGCAATACTTAAACCAAGCCCCTGCTTTTTATTCTTACCACAAGCATCAAGAATATAAGAATACTCTTCCAAATCCTGAAGAATAGCTTTCTCCTTTGGTAAAGTATAACAATCACCGAAAATATCAGGATTAACATTAACCAATGCTTCTTTTAAAAGATCCTTCTCTTCATCTTCAAGATCAGTGAATTTAATACCATAAGACAAATTCATTTTTTCCAGAAATTCCTGTGAACCTTCCAGATCTCCACTAATACCCGGTAATGGTGGTGAGAAGGTATATGCAAGTGATTTAAAAATAGGTTCAGAAGCCTTGGATACAATTTTCAATCCTTCATGAATTTCAACAACCCCACTATCCAAAGCATCCTCCAATATTAATCTATTAACACCAGTAAAACCATTCTGACCTTGCATATCTCCAAATGCACCAATAAGTGCAAAATAAGCTAAATGCTTCTTATCCAAATCACGAACACACAGATAAGCCGCACCAGCACCACATAAGTCACGACTTCCATCAATATCAAATAAATGAGGGTTGAGATGGATGACATTGCTCTCGCAACTTGTATCATCCACCTGATGGTGGTCAGCCACTATAACATCATGCTTATATGTGTTGAATTCCTTAATAAAAGAACTACCCATATCAGAAAAGATGAACAAATCATATTTCTCACTTCTAAGTTGATTAACATCAACTTCCTTTAAACGTGAGATTAATGATGTGTGAAACTGAACATCCTCTTCAGCTAAAGCATTAGCTATAACAGCCGCTGCTGATATACCATCAGCATCATTATGAGAAATAATTCTTATAACACTATCCTTTTCAATATGCTCCTTAAGCATATTACAAGCTTCACCAGCTCTATTTAACAAGGAGTGCTGCTTCTTTTGGATTATATCTCCAACCTTCTGGAAGTGCACCTTCACCAACATAGTAAGATGCTAATTTTCTGATTCTAGCTTCAATAATAGTTAATCCTCTTTTAGAATGTAAATCTTTAGGATTTTCATCTAAATGATCACGAATATTAACAGCTCTTCTAATTAAATTCATTAAATCCTCTGGATATTCACCAGCTTGATCATTTCTTTTTAAAATTTGAGTGATTCTTTCACCAGTAACATCTTTAACAGATGGAATACCATATTGGTCTCTTAAAATAATACCAATTTCAGAAGTACTTTTACCTTCTCTGTTAAATTTTAAAATCATCTCTTCAATTTCTTCATCACTGTAAGTTACCCATTCTGGTCTTGACATAAATAATAACCTCTCTAATATATTTTATAAATAAGCCCAAATAATTAATATAAATTAATATAAACTATTCTTTAGATGCATACCATTTAATAAACTTCTCTAAAGAATTTTTTCTATGAGAAAATCTGTTTTTTTCATCAGTTGTAAGTTCACCAAAAGTTTTACCTTCACTTGGAACATAAAAAATAGGATCAAAAGCAAATCCTAAATCACCTTTTTCTTCAACTGCGATTTCACCTTCAACCTTGCCTAAAAAGATCTTGGGCTCAGAATTGGGGGCGCAGTACCCAATAACTGACCTGAATTCGGCATAACGGTCAACGGAATCAGCTAATAACTTTAAAATACCCTGATTTCCAATAGTATCCTGAACATAATGAGAATATGTCCCCGGAAACCAATTTAAAGCTTTAATGAATAAACCAGCATCTTCTACAATCACAGGTCTATCAAGTTTACGACTAGCATATTTTGCACCTGATAAAGCCACATCCTCAAGACTTCCTTGAGGTTCAGTGTAACCTAAATCAATATGCTCTAAATTAATGTCATAATCTTTGAAAATATTCTCTGCTTCTATTACTTTATGTTCGTTACCAGTTATAAATGTTATCATAGTTTATAAATATGAAAATAATTTTTATTATATGTGTTGGTAAACTTATGAAAAAAATACATTATTATATAAGAATACCAAATTCACCACACTGACTTTAATTTTTCAAAATAAAAACAATATTGCACTAAAATTAAAAAATTGGAAAGAAAAAAACTAAAATCTATATATACAACATCACACATACTATAATCTGAAAATCAAATAAAAATTTTAGAGGTGAAAAAAAAAACAATGCAACAATTTAAAATGCAAATCCCACAAAGCCATACTCCAATCAAATTAGAAAAAATAAACAGTAACCTCAAAGAATTTCTTAAAAAACACTTTAAATTCCCATCACAAAACATATATGAAATTAATGATTATATTAAAAAAGATGATGAATTATGTCGAATAATCTATGAGTTACCCAGAATAATCTCAAAAGAATTCAAAGAAAGTCCAATAATGTTAGATTTTATGAAATACACAAATTCAAATGAAAGTATCTTACAAATTTCAATTAAAACACCTTATGATGGTAAAACATCAAGTAATAAACAGGATATTATTTTAGAAGAACTTTATAAATATAAAAGTCCCGAACAGTATTATTTTATAACAATGATGTTTTAAATAGATGGAAAAGAGAAATTTGAATGCTGAAAATCCTAAAAACATAGAATATGCTTATGATTTTTGCAAATCCCGATCTAAAAAAGTATTCAATTTACTCAATGAATTAAAAAATTTAACATGAATTATTTTTATTAATCATTAACAAAATAAGAATATAAGTCATCTTTAACTTCACTATCTAATTTTAATGTGAAATTAACAATAGGTAATAATTCATCTTTATCATTAGTAATTGTGGTTTCTTTATACTTTATTGGTTTAACACAACCCATATAATAGAAATCACGACCTTCATCATCTGATTTTTTAATGAATAAATGCATATCCAGATTTGTTTTATCATGGTTTATAATTGCCTGTGCTTCTTTTGAAGTGAGTTTAACTCTTGAACGGGTCATCCAGGAAAATATTTCTTTTGAAATGAATTGATCTTCATATTTTGTTGACTCTGAAATATCTTCATTTTTATGATACGTTACAAAGATTGGGCAGGTGTTATGTTTAACTCGATAACCGTAGATTGTGGCGGAATTATCATTTGTCCAGTTCAATAATCTGCAAACATCTTTTCTAGAGTATTTTTCATATAATTTAAATGAGTTTTCATCTTTATATTTGGATTCGTATCTTAAAAATGCGAAATTAATAACATCTTCAAGATGTTTTAGATATGTTGTGTTGGATAGATGTTTTTTAAATTCCTCTGAAATTTCATAGTTTTCAGTGAAAAAATTTGTATGCATATACTTAGCCTTATCATTTTTATTGAAAAAATTAAGGTTGAGAAAATTAATTGCACTTTCAATTGATTTAAATTGGTCTTCAAGATCATACTCCTGTTTTAATAAATCAGCAATTTTATTTACATTGAATTTTCTATTATGTATTAAACACTTAAGGATGAATAATTCATGAGGTCTTTTCCCATCACTTAGATTTTTAGAAACAAAAGATAAAGAATTCTTCTCCACATCAGATAAACAAGAAGTAAAATCCTTTTCAACTTTCTCAATAAAATCCAAGTAACAATCAAAAGAAGAATGATTTAAAATCAATAAAGGATCCAAATCCCCATTATTGAAAAAATCACAAAGCAGAGGAGCTCTACCTAATTTAAACTTCAAAGCATTATACTTCTCCTTAAAAAAAGCAATTCTTGAAAAAGAAGCATTATTAACAGCTTCAAAAATACGTCTCTTAGACACCTCATCAAAATTAATAGAAGACGCACCAGGAATAATTTTATTACCCTCCATTATATATTTACGAATATAATCCTTATCATAACTACGATCACCTGATAAGGCAACAGGAATCATAAAATTATTCTTATAATTACCAATGAAATCTAATACAACAACATACTCCTTATTCTTAAACTTCCTTAAACCCCTACCTAACTGCTGAACAAAAACAATAGGAGATTCTGTAGGTCGAACAAGTAAAACCTGATTAATTTCAGGAATATCAACACCCTCATTAAAAATATCAACAGTAAAAATAAATTCTAATTTATCAGGATTATCATCATTAGTAAGTCTATCAATAGCATCTAAACGTTTATCCTGTGAATCATCACCAGTTAAAACAATAGATTTATAACCACGCTTATTAAATCCTTTTGATAATAATTCAGCTTCTTTTTTTCTGGAACAAAAAACTAAAGCCTTACGCCTATCACCAGAATAACCGTAAAACTCTGATTTTTCAATTAAATAATCAATTCTCATATCAGAAGCTAAAAGATTAAAATCCTTAAAATCATCATCAATCACATCACCATCTAATTCAACATCAGAAATACCAAAATAATGGAAAGGACAAAGTAAATCCTCTTCTAAAGCTTCCTGTAATCTAATTTCATGTGCAATATTATTATCAAATAAATCATAAATATTAAATCCATCTGTCCGTTCAGGAGAAGCAGTCATTCCTAACAGGAATTTAGGTTTAAAATAATCAAGAACTTTTAAATAAGAAAGAGCACCTGCTTTGTGAACCTCATCAACAATAATATAATCAAAATAATCACGAGCAAATGATTTATAAATTAAATCCTTAGACATTGTCTGAATAGTGGCGAAAAGATAATTCTTATCAGAATCCTTACTATTACCTGTTAAAAGTCCAAAATTGTCATAATCTTTAAAAACATGCTTATAAGCTTCAATAGATTGTTTTGCAATTTGTTCACGATGAACCAGAAATAAAAATCTTTTAGGTTTAAAATCCTTAACAGCAAAAGCAGAAGCATAAGTTTTACCCGTACCTGTTGCAGAAACCAGAATAGCTTTATCCTCACCCTGACGAATAAGATTCCTAATATTAGTTAAAAATTCCTCCTGCATAAAATTAGGAGTTAAAACAACACCCTCATTCTTAATTTCCTCAGTGATTTCTCTAATATTATTAAATCTCTTATTATCCTGATAAATTTTCTCATAAACAGGTAAAACATCTATTAAATCATCAGACTGATTCCATAAATTATTAAATTCAGTTTTCAATTCGTTTAACATCTCACCTTCTCTTAAAGAAGTAAACTCAACATTCCATTCTTTATTAACAGTTAAAGCATTCATAGTTAAATTAGAACTTCCAACAATCCCTTTACAATAACCCTCTTTTTTAAAAATATAACCTTTAGTGTGAAAACCCTCATTTTTCTGACTATACATTCTAATTTCAATATTTGAAAAACTATTAAGTTTCTTTAATGCTTTAGGTTCAGTGAAATATAAATAATCAGTTGTAAGAATCTTTCCTTTAATATTATTAGCCTCTAAATATTTAAAATCCTCTAAAAGAGGAGTTATACCTCCCATTGTAATAAAAGCTGATGAAAAGATAAATTCATCACAACTTCGAAGTTCATCACGAATAGAATTAATGACTTTAGAAGATTTATCATTAACCAATAATTGAGGTTTAAAATCAGAACTAGAACTAATTTCCCCATCAATAAAAGCTGTTTTAGCTCCTTTTAAAATTTCATCCCAATCCATTATTCTATTCCCCCATTAAATGATTAAGTTTATTTCATTGTATTTTTTAAATAATTAATAATTTCAATATCAGCCGGAATCCAATTAACTGAATCTAATTCATCTTTTTTAAGCCATTTAGCATCATTATGTTCTAAAAGTTTAGGAGTGCCTTCTGTGATTACAGCTTCAAAACATGACATTTTAAGATAAAAAGTAGGGTATTGATATTCAAGATCCAGTGCAAATTTAGTAATTTCAATTGTACAATCCAGTTCTTCTTTAATTTCACGAATAAGTGCTTCCTGTTTAGTTTCCATAGCTTCTATTTTACCTCCAGGAAACTCCCACATATTAATAAACTCACCATACCCTCTTTTAGTAGCCAATACTTTGTTATCTTTTTTAATAATAGCTGCAACAACATTTAAAGTTTTCATATTAAGATATATTAGCCGCTTACGTTATAAACTTAATTAAAAAAAATCTTAACTTATAATCCAAACATAGGTAAATATTATTGAATCACCTCAATTTTAGAAATCCACTGCAATATTGATTTAAATTCATCAAAATAAGGTTAATAAAAATTAAAAGTTTATATATAAGATGTAACATACTATAATTTAAGATTTAAAAAATAATTGGAGGTTAAAATTATGCAACAAAAAATAGAAATGCAAATACCTCAAGAACACATCCACACCAGATTAAATTTAACATCAAACAACAATAAATTCAACAAATTCTTAAATAAAGAATTTGAATTCCCATCTAAAAATTTAAATGAAATATGTGAATTTATTTATAATGATGTTGAAATGAAAAAAATGATATATAATTTACCAAAAATCATTTCCACAAAATTAAAATATAAAAAAATATCCCTTGATTTCATGAAAGAAACAGATTCTAATGAGAAAATTCTTGAAATAATAATTTATAGTAATTTAAATGAAGAAATATTACTTCAAAAAGAAGATAACATTAGTGATGAAATTATTGATAACTATCCTAAAACCATACTTGAATATATGATTTTAGTGGAATCCTAATACAAAAATATTGTTGATTATAAAACTTCTTTTTTAGATTTAATCCCAACAAATGAAGCGAATACTGAAATTACACATAACACCACACAGATTAGACATGTTATCTGACAACTGCTTATTAATAATGGATAGTATTCTTTTATTATTGGTACATCACCCATGATGAATGCAAATACTAATGTTAATATTCCAAGACTCATTGCTTGGCCAACTGTACGCATGGTTGCAACTGATGCTGATGCTATTGATGTGTCTTTTGGTGGAACTGAACTCATTATTACATTTGTATTTGGTGGTGAGAACATTCCAAATCCTATACCATATATTATCATTGATATTATTAGAAATTCCAATGATGTTGTTTCATTTAAAAATGTGAATAATATCAGAGATATTGTTCCAAGAGTCATTCCTATGGCTGCTAAGATTTGTGGTATGTATTTATCGGATAGTTTACCTGCAATTGGGGCGAGTATTACTTGGCATAATGGTGCTACGAGTAATATTATTCCTGCGGTTTGTGAGTCGAATCCTTTAATGTATTGCAGGTGGTAATTTAGAATTGTTGTTACTGCGAATGTTGCTAAATATGCGCATAATGATGCGAAATTAGATGATAGGAATTTGCGGTTTTTGAAAAATCTAATATCAAATACAGGATGTTCTTGTTTTAATTCAATATATGCGAATGCTATTAAAAAGATTATACCTGCACAGGTTATTATAATTCCTGAGAGTTCGTTTAGAATGGTGAATCCGTAAATGAATAATGTCATTCCTATTCCATATAATATTGATCCTTTAATGTCGATTGGGATGTTTTTAAATGTTATCCATTCTTCATCTATTTTAAATAAGAGTAATGCGAGGATTACTATTAGAAATGGTACTCCGAATAGGATTACTGATTGCCATCCTAGTTGATAATTTAAAATTCCTCCAAGAACTGGTGATAATGATAAACCTACATATACTCCTGTGATGATTATTCCCAGTGCTTTTCCTCTTTCTTCTGGTTTGAAAGCTGACACTACCATTGCCATTGATGTTACGTTGATAAATGCCAATGATATTCCAAGGATTAATCGGCATATTAGAAATTCATTGGAGGTTGTGACTATAACATTGATTATGGAGATTATTATGAATAGGATTATGTTTATTATTGTTATTTTTTTAAGACCGTATTTTCCGGATATTTGCCCTGCGGGAACTGATAATACGGCCACTATTAAAAAGAATATTATTGAAACCCAATTTTGAATAATATTGCTCATGTGAAATTCATTGGCTATTGTTGGAATAACTACCATTACTGCGTTAACGGCGAAAACTGTGAAAAATGATAGTATTGTGCAGATTATTAATATTAGATTTTTAGATTCCATGTTTATCAGTTTATTTTATTTTTTTCATTAGTCCAGACATTCTTGCATAGTGAAACAGGTATAGTTGAACATAACCTGCATTGTCTTTGAATTCTTCCATTCCAAATTCTCTTACTTTACCTACACTAATATCTGCTCCTTCAAAGTATAGGTGAGATATTATTCTTTTTATCCATATGTCTGTTGGGAATGCTTGTTTGAAGTTAAATCCGTATAGTAGTATGCAGTCTGCTACTTTTGGTCCTACTCCGGGGATTTTTAGTATTGTTTCATATGCTTCTTCGTATTTCATTTTTGAAATTTCCAAGACATCTATTTCAAGTGTAAAAATTTCACTTGCACGTCTCATATATGGTGCTCTGTAACCAACACCGCATTCTTTAAGATTATTAGTGCATTTGTGAATATCATTACTATTTGTTTTATCATATTCTTCATCTGAATCTATGTAAACTTTTTGAAGTGTTTGTGGAGATGGAAATATATTATTCTCTGAGAATTTTTCTTTAATATCAGATATGGATTTTGTCCATCTTTTTATTGAATTGTTTGCTGAGCATATTGATGAAATAATACATTCAAATGGATTTGAAGCTAAAAATAATCTTAAACCATTGCAGAATCTGGACATTTCACATAACTCATCATGATTATCCAGGTATTTATAGAATTTATTTAAATTAAAATCAAGATCAAAAATATATTTTATTCTGGATTCAGCTTCTTTTTCATTAATATTTCCTTTAAAATCATATTCCAGAAATTCATTGTTCTGTTTAACTTGAAATTCAACAAGTTCATTATTAATAAGGATATTATTAGAATAAATATTATTGTTTTTACTCCATGGAGGCTGTGAAGTTTGACCTGACATTTGAGTTAATTCCAGGTTTATTGGTGCTTTAATAATCATAAGCGAACATTCACATTGTTTTGTTTTAAGTATTTTTTAACAGAACTGATAGAGTATTGGTTGAAATGGAATATGCTTGCTGCAAGAGCTGCTGAAACATTGGTTTTTTCAAACACATCAAGTATATGTTCAGGCCTACCAACTCCTCCACTGGCTATTACTGGAATATCCACAGCATCATTAATTGCTTTTGTTAATTCAATATCATAACCGTTTTGGGTTCCATCACCATCCATACTGGTTAATAATACTTCACCCGCACCTAATTCCTCACATTTAACAGCCCATTGTATAGCATCTATTCCAGTGAATTCACGTCCACCATATATGCTTGTGTCAAACCAGCAGTATCCTTTATCTGTTTCTATGACAGTTTTGTCTTTTGCATCATCCGGATGGTTCACATATTTTCTTTTAGCATCTATTCCTATTACCACCGCCTGTGATCCTACTATTTTAGAGGCTTCAGATAATAATTCTGGATTTTTAATAGCTGCGGTGTTTGTTGAACATTTATCTGCTCCTGCTTTAAGCATGTTAATGTAATCATCAACTTTCCTTATTCCTCCACCTACACAGATTGGCATGAAAACATTTTCTGTTAATCTGTCAATAACATCACTCATTGTGGCCCTGCGTTCATGAGATGCTGTGATATCTAGAACTACAACTTCATCGGCACCTTCTTCATAGTAGCGTGTTGCAAGATCCACCGGGTTTCCAGCATATTTTATTTCTTTAAATTCAACTCCTTTAACAACACGGCCTTCTGGAACTTGTAAATCACAATCTAGGCAAGGTATAATTCTTTTTGTTAACATATTTATCTAAAAAAAAAGTAGTGTAAATTGTTTTATTAATATTCTTTAAGCAGAATATCTTAAAACAAAACATAATATTGCTAAAATAATTGTAGCAACGATAACATGCTCTGGTGAGAGTTTTGGACCTAAACTTTCTTCATCAAAGTATCTTACTAAACCTGCACCAGTTTGAGGCATTGAAATTTTATTGTCTTTTTTAGCCATAAGTAAAATCTCCCTATATAGTTAATTATAAAAATAATAATTGAATATAATTATTTTCTTCATCATATATAAAGTTTAAATTTTTTCTTTCTTTATAACCTTAATATTACTTATTCGAGTATCTGGATATTGACCATTATCATCTTTCTCAACAGCTTTCACCATATCCCATACTGTTAAAAGTGCAACACTAACACCAGTTATTGCTTCCATTTCAACTCCAGTTTTACCTAATGTGTTAACCGCACATGTTGCGATGATTTCATCTTTTTTCACTTCAAAATCAAGTTCAATTCCAGTTAATGCTAATGGATGGCAAAGAGGAATAATTGAAGATGTGTTTTTAACAGCCTGTATTCCGGCAATTTGAGCAGTTGTTAAAACATTTCCTTTTTTAATTTCTTCATTTTGAATAAGATTAATAGTAGTTTCATCTAAAAAAATACTTCCAGATGCTATTGCTCTTCTTTTCTGATCCGGTTTAAATCCAACTTCAACCATGTGCACTCCATTTTCTGTTAAATGTGTAAATTCATCTGCCATAAATATCTATTTCTCACTTACTTCAATTACATCTAATTGTTCACAAATCGCATTAACACCAAGGATTTCAGAAACATTAGGATTACTTCTTCCTTCATCCCCTGAAATTAATTCCTTAATATATAATCCGCCTTCTGTTTTAATACGTATTTTAAATGTTGTATCATCTATTATTTCATAGGTTAAATCAAGAACATGTTTAACACGAACCATATCAGTTCGTCTTCTAAGCACTCTTAATGGGGTTTGCTGTTTGATTTCATTTAATTTCAATAAATCTTGTAATTTATCCTGATTATATGTTTGATTGCATTTTACAATTGCTTCATAAATTTTATAAGTATCAGGAGAGGATTGTTTTATTTCTGCTTTCCTACCTCTTTGACATAAATGGAGGTTATGATAAGCGGTTTTTCCTTTATTAATTTCATTTATTTCTTTTTCAAGTTTTTCAAGGTCGAGGTTTCTGATTCTTGGTTCTTTTATTTCAAGTACAAATGGTCTGCCTGTGCCGAGCATTAATACATCTATGTCTTCCCGACCGGCACCATGGAATTTTGCTTCTCTTCCACGAGTTAATTTTAAAAAGTGTTGAGATATTAATTCTTCAACTGATTCTGGGTATTGTTTTCCTGTACCGTTGCATTCTTCACAGCCTCTTCCTTTACATTTTGTGCATGGCCATTTGGTTTGAGGTATTCCCCGTTTGTATTTATTATATTTCCCCTCTATATATAATGGGTTGATTTGTATTCTTACTTTTGGATTTTTTCTTAAATCAATGTTAAATACAATGTCTTGTCTTTCGAATTCTGCTTCTTTATCATATTTTTCCCAGATTCCAAGACCTATTAATCTGTTAACTTCTTTTTTAATTGTTTCAACTTCGAGGTTGAATTCTTCTGATAATTCTTCATCTTTTTTTTGAATGTTTTTATCTATTTGACATCCGACTAGGAATGTTTCAAATTCTATTTCGAGTTGGTTAATCTTATCATCTATTTTATCATATAATTCATCATTTATTTTTTCAAATAAATTATTGCAGATACTGCATTCTACATTATCAATGTTAATGTTTAATTCTTCACAGACTTTATCTGCTCTTTCTATATTATTTGATCCTTGGATTGTTTTTGATAGTTTACGGCCCAGGCAGTGTTTACATATTTTCCCGTTGGTTTTTTCTATTATATCTTGTGCTAGTTTCATATTAATCCTTATCTGTTCATGAATTGTCCCATCATACGTCCCATTGCTCCGCCTCTTAAGCGACCGCTGCGTTTTCCAATTCCTTTCATTGTTTTTCTGGTGTTGTTATAGTATTTTAATAAATCTCTTACTTCTTTTTCATCAACACCTGATCCTCGTGCGATTCTTTGGATACGTGATTGTTTGATTATTTTCGGATTTAACATTTCTTCTTCGGTCATTGAAGACATCATGATTTTATAATCTTCAATTTTTTCCTCAGTCATTTTTGATGCTTCTTTTGGGATTTTATTACCCATTCCCGGTATCATGTTAAGTACCTGTTGCATTGGTCCCATACTGTTCATCATTTCAAACTGGTTTTTCATATCCATTAATGTGAATTTACCACTTAACATGTTGTTCATGGTTTTTTCAGCTATATCTTCATCTATACTTTCTTCTGCTTTTTCTATGAGGGATTTTATATCTCCCATTCCAAGAAGTCTTGAGATGAATCTTTCAGGGTCAAATAGTTCAAAGTCATCTACTCTTTCACCTGTACCTATGAATTTAATTGGAGCGCCAGTTTCAGCTACTGCTGACATTGCCCCTCCTCCTTTTGCTGAACCATCTAATTTTGTTATGATTATTGAACCAATATCAGTTGCCTGTGCAAATGCTTTGGCTTGTTCTCCTGCCTGCTGACCTATTGTTCCATCAATAACAAGAATAGCTTCATTAGGATTAATAATATTATCTAATTCATCCATTTCAGCAATTAAATCAGATTCTTCCTTATGTCTTCCTGCTGTATCGAAAATAATAACTTTTCTGTTTTTAAATTCCTGCAAACCTTTTCTTGCAAGGTCCAGTGCATCTTTATTGTTAGGATCACCATATAACGGCACATCCATTTCCTCTGTTAATTGTCTTAACTGTTCATATGCTGCTGGCCTCCATGTGTCTGTACAGACAACTGCAGGATTGAAACCTTTTTTCTGTAGGAATCTGCATAATTTACCAATAGTGGTTGTTTTACCTGAACCTTGAAGACCTAGGAATAATATTTTATATGGTCTGTCATTAATATCAAGGTCTGCTGCTTCACTACCAAGTAACTCCACCATTTCTTCATAAATAATAGTTATCACATGTTCCCTTGGAGTAATACCTTTTGGAGGTTCCTCTTCAAGAGCACGTGTTTCTATTTTTTTTGATAAATCTAAAACTAATTTAATATTAACATCTGATTGAATTAAAGCACGTTGAATATCTTTAACAACTTCTTTGATTGTTTTTTTATCAATTACAGACATTCCTACTAATTTTTTCATAGTATTAGTAAGATTTTCACCTAAATTTCCAAGCATAAATAATCACTTCTAAATTAATTTGAAAACTTATATTATTTATTTATAATATTAAATATATAATCAATGTATATTCTATTATAATTTATTGTTTTTCAATAATTAATTTAACCTATGTGAGTAATATGTTAGAAGAAGTTAAAAAATCATTAGAAAAATCACCAATAGTTAAAAAAGGCGAATACAACTACTTTGTAAATCCAATAAGTGATGGAGTTCCAGCAATGGATCCTAAAATGCTAAGAGAACTATCCTTAGCAGTGCATAAACATGCTGATTTAAATGTTGATAAAATAGTTGCTGTTGAAGCAATGGGAATACATCTTGCAACCGCACTATCACTTGCAACCGACATACCATTCGTAGTTATCCGAAAAAGACAATACGGGCTTGAAGGAGAAACAGAAGTATATCAAAAAACAGGATACGGCTCATCAAACCTATACATCAACGATCTTCACCCAGGTGAAAAAATACTCCTCATCGACGACGTAGTAAGTACAGGAGGAACATTAATAGCCCTACTTAAAACACTAAAAGACATAGGCCTAGATATTAAATCAACAGTAGCAGTTATTGAAAAAGGCGAAGGAAAAAAAATAGTTGAAAAAGAAACCGGAGTAAATGTAATATCAATTATAAAATTAGATGTTATCGACGGCAAAGTAGTAATAGAAAAAACAATCGAAGATTAAAATGTCAATGTATGATATGGATTTGGAAAAAACAATCCGTAAAATAAACTCAATAGATGCAAAATGTGTAGGCCTTCAATTCCCAGAAGGCTTAAAAACACAAGCAACAAAAATAGCAAGAATAATAGAAGAAGAAACAGATGCCATCACAATAATATCAGGAGACCCATGCTTTGGAGCATGTGACGTTGGAGACTGGAAAATGAAAGGCTCAGTGGATTTAATAATCCACTACGGACACACACCACTACCATTAAAATATGAAATACCAACATTATTCATAGAAGCCTACTCAAAAATCAACATAAAAAAAGACCTTGAAAAAAGCCTAGAATACCTTAAAAATTATTCAAGAATAGGTCTAGTAACAACCACACAACACTTACATCTTCTAAACGAAATAAAAGACTACCTGGAAGACAATAAAAAAGAAGTTCTACTAGGATCATCCACATCAACAAGAAAAGGACAAGTACTAGGATGTAACTTCTCATCAATAAAAAACCTGGACGTAGACATAATACTATTCATAGGCAGCGGAAACTTCCACCCATTAGGAATAAAACTATTCTCAAACACACCAGTACTAGCAATAGACCCATATAATTCAGAAATAAAAAACATGGATGAATTCACAGATAGAATACTGAGAATACGATTTGCAAGAATAACAAAAGCACAAACAGCAAAAAAATGGGGAATAATAGTATCATCAAAAGAAGGACAATACAGAATGAAACTGGCCAAAAAAATAAAAAAAACACTAAAAGAACATAACATGGAAAGCCACATAATCCTCCTGGATAACGTAACCCCGGATGCACTACTACCATATTTAGAACTTGATGCATTCATAGTAAGTGCCTGTCCAAGAATAGCAATTGACGACAGCCAAATGTATAAAAAACCATTAATCACACCACAAGAATTAGAAATTGTATTAAACAAACGCCAATGGGAAAATTATCAATTAGATGAAATAATATTCCATGAACGCTATAAATAGTTTTAAATATAAATATAGATAAAATTATAATATTAAAGAAAATTTTAAACCATACAGTTTTTGGTGATTTTAATATGAGTGTAGAAAAAGAAAAAATTGTGATGCCTGGTGATAAATTAGGAATAATAGAACAATATCTACCAGGAGAAGGTACTTATGATGATAATGGAGATATAAAATCAGCAGTACTTGGAAATGTTAAAATTAATCAAAAAAAGAAAGTTATTTCAGTCGAATCAAATGCAAAACCAGCTCTTTTAAAAATAGGAGATACAATATACGGTCAAATAACCGACATCAAACCTCAAAGAGCAAATGTAAAAATCGAATGCATGAAAGATAATGGAAGACCACTAGCACTACCATATCTTGGAGCAATACATATTTCACAAGCAAAAAAAGACTACTTGGAAAAACTATCCGATGCATTTAGAATTGGAGATATAATTCAAGCAAAAGTAGTTAAAATAACTGGAGATAACGTTGATTTAAGTACTGTGGAAGCAGAAGACGGAGTTTTAAAAGCAATGTGCACACGATGTAGAGATTATATGCACACAACCCAAAAAACAAATGAACTCCAATGCAACACATGCAATAGAAAAGAAAAACGTAAAATCTCAAACAACTACATAAATTAAATTATAATAATAAAGGTTAATGATATAATGAAAAATTTTGAAATAATAGAAGAAAAAACTTTAGAACTAACATTTGAAGTTAAAGATGAAAGCCATGGAGTTTTCAACGCACTAAGACACATATTAATGCAAGACCCTGATGTTGAATATGCAGTTTACAATATAGACCATCCTCTCACAGGAAAACCACAAATGACAATAAAAACAAAAAGAGGAAAAAGACCAAGAACCGCATTGAAAAACGCAGCAAAAGAACTTCAAAACGAAAGTTCAGAATTTAAAAAACTAATTGAAAATGCATTATAAATTAAAAATAAAAGATTTCATAGATCATAAATGACAGAAAATAAACTTTCAAAATCTGAATTTATGAGAAAAAACAAAATAATCTCATTAACAGCAGATATTTTCATTTATGATGATAAATACAATTTCATCCTAATCAAAAGAAGTGCAGGTGAATACAAAGATTACTGGGCATTACCTGGCGGATTCGTAGAATACGGAGAAACCGTTGAAAACGCTGCCATAAGAGAAGCAAAAGAAGAAACAAACATTAATATCGAGCTTAAAGATTTAGTTAATGTTTATTCAAACCCAGATAGAGATTCAAGAGGACATATAGTGACTGTTGCTTACACTGCAAAAGGAAATTTCAATACTAAAAAAGCAGACAGTGATGCGAAAGACATTGGAGTTTTTTCACAAGATGAAATTAAAAATATGAAAATTGCATTTGATCATGAAAAAATAATAAATGATTGTCTTAATAAAATCAGAGAAAAATAGATTAAATTTAAATATATTCTAAAAATAAATATATATAATGTATAAATGGGAGGAAAAATAATATGGAATTTTGTCCTGATTGTGGTGCAATGCTTCTTCCAAAAGATGGAAAACTAGAATGCAGTTGCGGCTACACCGAGGATTTATCAGACAATAATCAATATGAACTATCCAGAGATATAAAAGCAGATGACACTGTTAAAATGCTTGGAGAAGATGTTGATGTCGGTCCAGTTACAAATGAAACCTGTCCGGAATGCGGACATGAAAAAGCAACTTACAAATTACTACAAACCCGTAGTGCTGATGAAGCACCAACACGCATATTCACATGCACAAAATGCAAACATACCTGGAGAGCATATGACTAAGAGGTTTTCTCTATGAAAGAGTCTAAAGAAAAAGAGCATAGAATTTCTAATTTAAAAGACATGATTAACAATGTCAAAGACGATAAAAAAGTCGAGTCTTCAGAAATAGAAGAAGAAGAAATAGAAGAAGATAGTGAGTTAATCGAATATCTTAACGAAGACAACTTAGACTATGAAAAATTAGAAATCGATGACGAATACATTTACCATCCAGGTGATGAAGACTCACATACTATTAATTTAGAAGAAAACCCAATTGATGAAGATTTCATAATTAAAACTCCAAAAACTAAAGATGTTGAAGATATTGATGAAATAAGTGACTTTGATGATTTTAGCGATGATTTCGGTGGAGAAATAAGTGACAGCTTTGATCAGGTTATTCATGCAAGAATACATGGTCGTCCTATCCTTGCAATTATCGGTTCTATCCTAGGAGTGATTTTTTTAATCATATCTATAGTTATTTTCCAATCAAGAAGTGACAGGATTATTGATAATGTTGTTGCTGGTGAAACAAACTTCATGTTTGTCATATTCTTTATTTTAGGATTATTCCTATTACTATACAGTGTTTTCAAATTTTTCGACTTGAACAATCCATTTGAACAAATTACAAAGAGTATTGATTCAATAGAAACTATTAAAGTAGATAAAGAAGAAAAAGAGACTGTTCAAACCCCAAAAGAACCATCCCCTAAAGTTATACCAAAAAGTAAAATCCCATTAGACAAAGAAGCCTATAAAATCGGCGAATTTGACATGGATGATTTGAAATTTTCACTAAAAAATACTGATTCTGAAAAAGAAAATAGTGAAAATAAAAACGATGATGAAACTGAAGAATTAACTGAAGAAGAAATTGAAAAAGAATATGAGAAAGCAAAACTTGAAACTGAATCAATAGATGATATTTTTGCTGAAGTAGAAGATATTGATGAAATTCCAATTATTTCAGTTGATTCTAAAGAAGAAGAAAAATAATAAAAAAAATAATATATGAAAGGGGCCTGTAGTCTAGTCCGGAATGACGTGGGACTTCGGATCCCAAGGTCGAGGGTTCAAATCCCTCCAGGTCCGTTATTTTAACCTAACAACTGCTTCTTTGAAAAATTCCGGCACTAAAGATCTGTACAAAGGACTTTTAAATAACATGTTAATATCACTATCAATAATATAAGTATAACAAGAATCATCCTCAGCCCTCATTCCACGACCATAAGCCTGCATTAATGTCATAACTGTTTTATAAGCATACCATTTTTTATCCCTTTTCATTCTAAGATTAACCTGCTTATCCCCAAGATATGGGAAAGGTATTTTATAAATAATCTGGAATCTACATTTATCATATGGTAAATCAACACCCTCACTCATAGAAGGAGAAACAAGTACCAATGGATTTTCATCCTTTTCAAAGAAATTTAAAACCTGCTCTCTGTTTTTTGATGTGTGAGATACTAAACGTGAATTATACAGGTTATTAGTAATATACTGTTGGCATTTATAACTATGCGTATGTATTAAACCCTTATCCCCCTCATGCTTTTTAAGAATTTCCTCGATTATAGGTATTGTTTTAGGAGCAGTTTTTTTAATCCTGTTTGATGACATTTTCCCCGCCAAATTAAGAATTATTGGTCTTTTTTCCTTAGTGAATGGACTGTCAACTTTAATATGATACACTTCATTTGGATTTAACCCCAGCCATTTTGAAAACATTTTATGAGACAGTATTGTTGCACTCATAAATATAACAACATCACCATATTTTAATAAATTGTTTTTAGCATAATGATGAACCCTTAACGGTTTGAATGATACGCTAGTTTCATCTGTATCTATAACCCAATTTCTAGGTTCCTTTTCAAGATTGTTTTTAATAGATTTGAGTCGGGCTATAGTTGATCTTATTCTATCAGATTTATTTTTACTTAAATCCTTAACATCAATTTCATCATAAGCACTTCTTATAGCATCTAATTCCAATATCCAATCTTCAAGTTCAGCATCTTCAAGGAATTCTTTAGTCATTGTTTTTGATATGTCTTTTTCAAGAACACGATTATATAATGTGAATTCCATAGTGGACATTAGTTTATTTTCTATATTATGTGCTTCATCCAATATTAATAGTGATCTTGTAGGGAAGTGTTTAACATAATTTAATTCCACAATTGCATAATCATAATTCATTAATGTTATTGGAGAGTTAATTGCATTGGCTTTTTGATTCCAATAATGACAATGATCTGAAGATTGGTAAAATACAGCTCCCCCATGTGAATCTTCAAATGCTAATTCAGCATCTAATGAAGGGTTTTTAGCAACTCCAAATCGGCAGAAAAACTTACTTGAAGTTGGAGTTGTTTTACATGCTCCAATATCACATGTTGATTCAAGATTATCATTTAAACAACCAAAATTACCCCTACCTTTAACTAATGGAAAATCAAATTCATCACAATATTGTGATTGTAATTGCTTGGTCATTGTTAAAATATATGCAGATTCATACATTTTAGCAAGTGTTGTTGCAATAGCTGATTTACCTGTTCCTGTTCCAGCTTCAAGAATAATATATTTAAATCCTTTTTTAATTGCATCATTAATATCCTGAATAATATCCAACTGATCCCTTCTAGGTTCTTTAAATGGAAAATTAAGTATTATTTCATCATCAATATGCGGATATAATTCTTTTAAATAAGCTGCAGTTCCTTCATCCTGCTGATAATCATCAATAGAATAAACTTCAGGAATCTCATCATCTAAAATTGAAGAGGATCTAGGCTTTGAAAAACTAAATAAATTAGTAGGTCCTTTTGACTCTTCATTAGAATACTTTCCACAATTACAATTATTTTTTAACATACCACAATTTGGACAAAACATAGAATTTGACATTAAAAATATATTAGTAAAGTAGTACTATAAATAATTAGTAGAAAATAGAAATGTGATTATAATGACAAAAGGAAAACTAATCGGAATTGGTGTAGGACCAGGAGACACAGAATTATTAACATTAAAAGCTTGTAAAACACTTAAAAATGTCCCCGTTGTATTTTCACCAAAATCATCAAAAGAAAAAGAAAGTATAGCATTATCCATAGTCAGACCAATCTTAAAAGAAAGAAAAGATTATAAAAAATTAATGATTGTTGAACCAATATTCCCAATGATTGAAGATAAACAGGAACTTGAAAAAATATGGGACAGTGCATCTGAAATGATTGCACAATACCTGGAAAGTGGAAGAGACGTTGCATTCATAACCCTTGGAGACACATCAATATTCAGCACATACTCATATGTTCAAAAAAGATTAAAAGACAGATTTGAAATAGAAACAATCCCCGGAATTACTTCATTCACTGCATGTGCAGCTGCTCGAAACAAAGCATTAGTTGAGCAAAACGATATTTTAACAATTGTTCCTAAAATAGATGAAAGATTGGATGAAGTTTTAAATTACAGTGATTCAATTGTTCTTATGAAAGCTTCCAGAAACACATCAAAACTAGAATCCACTATTGAAGAAAAAAACAGACCTAAAGATATTTATTCTGTTCAAAACTGCACACGTGAAAATGAGAAAATTATTGAAGGATTTTCCAATGAAAAACCTTACCTTACCACTACCATTATTAAATTTGATGATTAGTACTTTTTAATGTGTTGAGGTTCTATCTCAAACACACACTTCTCATCACCCATTGTAAAGCATTGAATTTCAATAACATTAACAGGTAAATTGAAAAACTCAGAGAATAAACCTTGCAATATGCCAGTGTCTAAAAAGCAAGCTGGTTTTCCTGTTTTTGGAAGTAATTTACATTCAAAACAATCATATGCAGTGACTTTTATAATTTGACCTACTTTAAATTCTAATTTCCCCAAACCATTATCTTCCCAGAATTGAGCAATATTTTCCATGAAAATATCTAAATCATCATTATACAGTTTTTTAAAAATTGATTTTCCAATTGTATTTCCTGTAGCTTGTAGTATAGGGTCTATATTTATCCCTTCCTGAATAAGCATTGCTTTTAGTGTGTGGAACAGTAGTGTTGAAAATTCGGCATCATCATCTTCTAGTATGTTTTCTATAAGATAGTTTGATTGAGTTTCTTCGATTTCTTTAGGTTCGGATATGTTTACTGAACATAAATATTTTGAATTAATATAGAATATTTTTTTCCTATTGTCTTTCGGATGTAATTTATATGAAATAATCCCATCTTCTCTAAGGCTTTTTAAATGCACAGAAATTGTTGATTTTGATTTCCCGGTATTATTCACAATTTCATCAAATTCCATCTCACTATCTTTCAACATTTCTAAGATTGTGAGTTTTACTGGGCTTTTTACAACATTAACCCCTATGTTTTCATTGAGATTTGAAAAAATTTGTATTGGTTTATTTTTATTCATATTGTAATTCTCCGAATTTCTATAGTAATATTTAAAATTATTTATTAATAAATCTAACTAAATAATTAAAAATTAAACATTATGATAAAAAAATAAAAAAATAAAATAAATATTATAAAATAGAAAAAATACGAACAGTTCGTATAAAACTTATAAAAAAGTTCCGATACTTATCGATTCGGACCACTAAAACTCTGATACAGAATTTATTTTTTGACAATTATAAAATTTTTGGAAATCGTTGATTATCTCATTAATTTTTTTATATAAATAGGATAATAAAAAGGATAATAAAGCCATACTGGAAGCCAACACTGATTTACTGCATTCTGAATCCGTTTTTGATTTTGCACATTTGACTTTCTGTGTCGTGAATTCTTGTTGAAATGTTTACAAAAATTCCAAAAAACACAAGGCTTTAGGACACAATTTTTTCTCAAAAAACTGAACAGTTTAACAATTAAATCGAATAGAAATGTTTATATAGACATGATGATAAACTATACATTAGCCATTACCAAGTAAAAGCAATTTTACGAAGTGAGAGCAATTTTCACAGTCGTACAACTTTTTTTGGCAAGGCCTGAAAATCAAATTTAGAGAGGTAAAATATCAAGAAAGCAGTGAGAAAAAACAGATTATGAAAAAAAGGATTATATTATGAATAACGAGCTAAATATTATTTTTTAATATAATCCTAAGGTCAGTCGAGAAAAATAAGAATAGTTAAACATAGCCTCGAAACTTTGTTAAAATTAATATTTTTCAAAACTTAACCCAATATCTAGTTTATTTTAAGGAATATATAAAGATTATTCTAAATATGGCTTTGTCATTTTGTTAGTTGGGATTTTATTTTTTTCATCCATCCATTTTTTCTGTTGAATATTTGATTGAATATGCCTTGTTCTGTTCTGAATCTTTTTTTCTCGGATTTAGGTAGTGTTGCATGGAAGTACATTTCTGAATCATTATCTGTTCTTGTTAATTTTCCTTTATATTCTTTTTTAAGGAACCATAAGTATTTTTTATATTCTGGGAAAAAATCTTTTTCCAAAAAATTTTTTAAAATTTCAGGAAAATTATTTAATTCCTGTTTTAACATATTTACATAATTTAATGCTTTATTATATGTTTGTTGATTGAATAATTCAAATATTAACTGTTTATAAATATTAATTTCTGATTTTAACTCTTCTATTTTAGTTTCTACCTTTTCATCTAATTTGCTTTTTGAAATTGTTTCATTTTCTTTTAATTCATTTACTCGAAATTCCAAATCTTTTTCTTTTAAATGTTTTCTAATTCTTTCATTTACTGCTAATCTTAAATGATATGTACAATGTTGATGTTTAAATCCCAGTTTTTGCATAACTGAATCATATCCTGGTTTTAAATCCGTAACAATTGCTTTTCTATCAATTGGTTTCAGAGAGTTATTAATGAAATCATATGTTGTTTTAAGTTCCTCATCAGGAGCCAATAACTCTGCAACAGGAGCATTATTAACTAAATCAAATAATAAGTGCCTATAATGAAATCCATCATCTAATGGCTCCCATTGCACATCATAACCATAAAATCCAGAAGGTTGAATTTCTTTATTTAAATAATAAAGACTATTTGTCACAATTTGAGCTTTTCTAACTGTTTCATGAGAGATTTCAATTCCACAAAAAAATTGATATAATTCTTTTAATTTACGGAAAGGATACCAACTAATTTCACGAACCTTAATGAATCGTTCCTTAGTTTCATTAAAAAAATTACAATAATTTTCATATTCTCCATTAAATTCTGTTTGTGAATATTTACCACAAACTGGACAATAATACCTTTGAACTTTAACAATAACATGTTCACCATTCTCATTAATCAAATCCCGAGTATTATAGCCATGTTTAGTGACTTTATGTGAATGACAATGTTTACAAAAAGGATCAGAATAAGAAAATACACCCTTTTCATCCACATCAAGAGAAATATTCACTGGTTTTTCACGTTTAACCTTATAAAAAGGATCCATTAATTCCATTTGAATAGATAAATCTTCTATTTGATTCCTAGGTTCACGTTCAACAGTATTCTCATATTCAACACAAAATATATATTGAACGGATTCTAAATTATTAATTGGAGATGTTTTTTTAGCTTTGTACATAATATTATTTAAGCATCTCCAATAATATAAATTTATTGCTTTTTATTTTTAAATTTACAATCGTACAAAAAAATATAAATGATTACAAAAAAATTACATGATTTCAAATGAAATCACAAATAAAAATACAACCAAACATGAAAAAGAACTGAATTAAACAGAAAAAATTTATTAAAAAAATAGGTAATTTATATATTTTACGAAAATTTTTCGCAAAAAACAAAAAATCAAAAAATTAAAGCGAAAAAATCACAAAAACAAAATTACCAACTAACAAATTTACAAAACCACTTTTTTAGCTTTTAGTATAAATAGCTACCCCACATTTTTTACAGGTGAACTTCATGAGAACAGACGGACGTTTACAAAACAACATGAATGAAGACAAATACTAAAGAGCATAAGAGAGATAATGGATGCTGCTTTTTGTGGAGAGCCAGCAGGACTTATCATGTGTTCTCATTTAAGAATTTTATACGCCTACGCCTTGATCAGGATAAGGGCATAAGACTCTTCAAGGGGTGTCATAAAAAGCATCATGCCTTTTATAAACTGGAGAATACTAGTCCTCATACCTTACTTAAATTTTTCAAGGACATCAGGTTCTAGTGGATTGTGGAATGTTATATAATTAATATAAAATATATAGAGTATCTTAAATTATTGTAATTTTCATATCTCTTTCTAATTTAGGAATTAAAATTTGTTCTTTCCATATATTAAATACTACACGGATTTGAATATATCTCTGTCATGATTTCACTTAGTATTTTTCATCAACATTAAATTTAAAATGGATTTTTAAGATTTAAATTCTTTCTGTACTTTTTTTAATTTTATAGAGGTTCCTTCAATTTGATAATTTCATCCTTTTTGATAATTATTCCATAGCTTTACTTAAATGCCTATTTTGAATCAATTTTGAATCTACCTTTCATCAGTAAAATTCAAAACAATAACTATATATAAATTTAACGAAAAATAAAAAAATCAAAGAGTGTTCGGAAAATGACTTTGAAAAAATAAACAATGAAAGTCTTAACAAACTGACACCCGATTAAATCAAAAAACACTACAAATTAAATTTAATAATCTTAAAAAAATATGAACCCTATAATACTTTAAAAAAATAGAGCATTATCTGAAATATTAATTTTAAATATAAATGTGGAAAGTTATTTAAATTATATATTCCATGTTTAAATATTTAATGAGTGATTTTTGAAAATATCCTAGAGATAATATAAATTGAGGAATCATATGAACAATATTAAAGCAAATGATGGATGGTTTGAAAGAGGATCAGAATGGAGATTATGGGATTTACATTTGCACACACCATGCTCTTTTGATTATCAAGATAAATCAATTACAAATGAAGAAATTATAAGCACTCTTAAAGATAATAAAATTTCTGCAGCAGTTATAACTGACCATTTTCAAATAGATGTAGAAAAGATTACTAATTTAATAGAACTAGGTAAATCTGAAAATATTCTTATTTTACCTGGAATTGAACTTACTTCCGAATTGGGTGGAAGAGAAGCAGTCCATTTTATTGGAATATTTGATAATAAAAACGTGAAAAATCTTTGGGAAACTCTTAAAATCAAATTAGATTTAACAGAAGAACAAGTTGAATCAAGAGGATTTAAAAATTTATATTTACCCATAAAAGAGACTTGTGAAATTATACACGAACAAGGAGGGATTGTTTCAATACATGCTGGACAAAAATCAAATTCAGTGGAAAATGTAAGTAATTCATTTAATTTTAAACAACAATTAAAAAAAGATCTTTTATCTGAGCATATTGATATTTTAGAAATTAAAAACAAAAAAGAAGAAAATGATTATCAAAATATAGTTTTTCCGAATATTGGATTTGCATTACCATTGGTAATTTGTTCAGATAATCACAATATAAAAGAATATACTCCCAAATATTGTTGGATTAAATCTGATTTGACTTTTGAAGGATTAAAACAAATTATTTATGAACCTATTGAAAGAGTTAAAATTCAAGAAAATAAACCTGATGAAAAAAATAGTTATGAAGTTATAGACAGTATTACTTTTTTAGATGAAAACTTTCCAAAGAATGAAATAAAACTTAATAGCAATCTTGTTTCAATAATTGGAGGAAAATCCACAGGAAAATCTACACTATTGCGATCAATCTCAAATACTGTTAATTTTAATTCAGAAAAAGATTCGAACTGGAATAAATTAATTAATCCTTCTGTTAAAATTAAGTGGTGTAATGGTAATGAAAATTTTTTTCAATATTCAAATAGTGAATACGAAAATAAAGATTTAAATAAAGCCAAAATTAAATATATTCCTCAAAATTATTTAAATAAACAAGTTTTAGATATGGAAGATGAAAATTCGTTTTCTAATAATTTAATTAAAGAAATTCTTTTTGAAAATCCACAACATAAAACTATCTTTGATGAAATTGAAAAATTAGGGAATGATTATAAAAATAATTTAAATGCAACTATTGTAAACTTATTTGAAATTGAAAAACAAATTAATTTTGAAAATAATAGTATTAAGGATATTGGTAGTTCAGATAATATTACCCAAGAAATTACGAAGTTGTCCGCAGAATATACTAAATTACAAAAATCGAATTCTATTACTGAGGATGATTTAGAACATCAAAATAATTTGAAAAAAAAATTAAATAAACTCGAAGATGATATTGAAACATTGAAAGTTGAAAAAGAAATATTTAAAGAAATTGTTGGGGATTTGGAAAATAATCCCTATTCAAATTTAATTTCATTAATTGAAAAATTAGACGAACCTATTTCCACTAATTTATTTAATGAAATTGAAATTGCAATATTTGTATCAAAACAAAGAATATTTGATAAAATTGAAGAATACCTGTATGAAAATAATCAAAAATCTGAAAAAATAAAAATTGAATATGAAGATGTTAATAAAGATTTAGGAGAACTAAATCAAAAACTTAATACTTCAGAAAAAAAGAGCACATTATTTTCTAGATTAAACCACGAGAAAGAAAAATTAAAAAATTTAAATGAAAAATTAGAATTAATTAAAAATCTTAACTCAAAATATGAAAAAACTTTATCGGATATTTTTAAATTAAACTCTAACTATATAAACAATTTAAAAAGATTAATTGAAAAATTTGAATTTGATGATGAAAATTCATTATTTATTTCTGAATGTTCATTTAAAATTAATGAATTTAAAGAAAATGTTAAAAATATGATAGATAATAGAAATTTCACAACATTCCACGATAAAACAAAAATAGATTTGAATAATTTAGAATATAATAAAGATTTTTCTAAAAATTTAAAAATAATTATTGAGTATATTCTGAAAGATATTCTCATAGTTAAATCAGGATATACAAAAGAAGATGTTTTAAAAAAATTATTATCACCTTATCATTTTCTTAATTTTAATATTTTATACGAAAATGATACTTTAGAAAAAATGTCTCCTGGAAAAAGGTCTTTTGTTATTTTAAAGGTTTTGATTATGCTAGATAAATCTAAATGGCCTATATTAATAGACCAACCAGAGGATGATTTGGATGCAAATTCCATTTCTAAAGATTTAACTCAGTTTTTAAAAGAAACTAAAAAAGAAAGGCAGATTATCATTGTATCACATAATCCAAATTTAGTAGTTGGAGCAGATAGCGAACAAATTATTGTAGCTAATCAAGAAGGAAACGAAGTGAAAAATAAATTTTCAAAATTTGAATACATTTCTGGAAGTATTGAAAATATGTATAAAAATGACGATGAAGATTGTTATTTATATTCTAAAGGCATTAAAGAGCATGTTTGTGATATTTTGGAAGGTGGAGAAGAATCTTTTAGAAAACGTCAAAAGAAATATAATATTTATTGATTTATAATGAGTCTGAAAAGAGGTTTGCCAATACTTTATAGTAAACTGCAAAATTAATAATCTTCAAAAAATCCATCTGGAGTTCCAAGTGAAGTTTAATTTTCTGATATCATTACCTTAGGAGCGCCAATATAATTAAATCACTCAAAATTTAAAAAATAAAAACTTAATTTTTGAAATTCGATTGATTCATGGATTTCAAACCAGTTTCGATAAGGGAAGTGAGTGAAGCAAACATAATTATCAGTTCCATATTTATCTTAAAAATAATTTATGATATTGATTCCTCCTCATTTAAATAGTTTTTTATTTTTCTAAATAACCTAAAAATTTATTTTTATTAATAACAAATAAACAATTAGGTGCAATATGATTATTAATTGGGATGAATTTAAAGTTAAATTTCATGGAAAAACACAAAATGCTTTTGAAGATTTAACTTATCATTTATTTTGTAACGAATTCAACAATGCCCAAGGGATTTTTAGATATAAAAATCAAAAATTCATAGAAACCGAACCGGTTGAAACTGAAAATGACATAATTGGATTTCAAACAAAATTTTATGATACATCTCCCTCAAAACATACCTCCGATTTTATAGATACAATTAAAGGATCTAAAAAAACTTATGGATTAACTAAATTAGTATTTTATGTTTTTCCAGAATTTGGTCAAAGTAATAAAAAATATAAAACCAAAACAAAAGCTATTGAAGAAATAGAAAATGAGGCTAAAAAACACGATGTAGAAATAATATGGAAAGTTCCAAGTGTTATAAAACAAGATTTACTAAAACCCGAAAACAGAATTTTATATTATCAATATTTTGACAAAGGATTCGAAGGAATACATAATATCAATTCATTCATTGAATTAAAAAGAAATAAATTAAAACCTGATTTAAAAAATAAATATGTAAAACTTGATAATTTTGATGAGGTTATAAATAAAGTAAAAAATAATGAATTCGTCTCAATTTATGGAAATCCCCTATCAGGTAAAACAAGATTAGCATTAGAAATAGCAAAAATATTATATAAAGACAATTATACTGTTTTAATCATAACAAACACATCAGATAACCTACTTTCAAATATTAAAAAAGTTTTAGCATATGAAAAACCAAATTTAATTATTTTTGATGATTATAATATAATTTATGAACATTTAGTGAGCGTAATTGAGGAACTAAGATATCATCTTCGACCAAATAAAGTAAAGTTTTTATTCACTTTGAAAAAACAATATGAATCTATACTAAATAATTTATTATCTGAATTTAATAATGTAATAAACATTCCATTAGACCCTATTTCAAATAATCATATGCGTGATATAATAGATGCGTCAAAAAAACCGGAAATTTACATCAAATACACTGCAATTGATAAAATTTTACATATTTCTAAGGGAAATATTGGTATTTGCAGAATGGTAATAAATTCAATAATGAATAATGATTTTAAATTTCTTGAAAGTTACAAGGGAATCTATAAAATTTATTTCAACAATTTAGAATTAAATAACCTAACACGTGAAAATAAAATATTGTTTGGAGTTCTATCTTTATTTAATAATATTAATTTCAATGACAGTGCTTTTATAAATGATTTAAATAAGATTTGTAATTTCAATATAAACTCTCAAAAAAGATTTATAGACGAATTAGCCCGTAAAAAAATAATAAACTATGAAGATGACACTTGTTCAATACCTGATAAGATTTTATCAATATATATGTTCCATTTAGTATTTGTTGATGAAAAATTATTAAAATTGCAGAATATAATTATGGAATTTCTTCCATTATATAGTTCAAAATTTCAAAATAATATTTATGACACATTAACTATTTTTGGAGTTAATTCCCTTAAGGATATTAAAAATCAAATAGATTCTACAGTTATTGATTTAAATGAAAATCAATTGATAGGGATATATAGAATATTTTATTTATGTTATTCAGAGGAAATTATTGCATTATTAAAAAATTGGATAGATAATGAGGATAGTGAAGAATTTGATTTTGATGAATTCGAAATACCCGAATCTAAAAATATTTTCACAATTCCTCCTAAAATCTCTCTGTTATCATTATTATTCCATACAAAATATTATATGGCTGCGTTACAATTAGCTTTAAAGATTTTAATCAAAAAACCTTCTTTATTAAATGAAATTTTACATATCCTTAAAGAATCTTATTCCTTTACATTTACAGGTGTTGAAAACCATTTTAGATTACAAAATGAATTTCTAGATTTTATAGAAAAGGATTCTTTTAATAGTTTAGAAAGAATGATAACAGATAAATTATTTTTATTTTTATTGTCTGAAGATAATTTATTTAGGTTTAGGCATTCAGAATTTAAAAATAATTTAGGGGAGCCTAGTATAATTAATTTTTCATTGTCAAGTACAGAATCATTAATTAACTTAAGGTCAAGAATATTGGCACGGATGTTTTCATTATATGATTATTATCCTAATGAAATCCAAGAAATCTTTGAGACATATATTAGGAATATTTCTAAAGATTATGAGAAAATCTTTTTAAATGAAGAAATACAAATTTACAATTTCTTTAAAACTTTAAATTTTGAGAAATACAATGCAAACAGATTATGTTATTTGTATTTAGAGCAGATTAATAAAAATAATATTAATCTCAAACATGATTTTAATTTTTTAAATAAACAATTAGTAGATAATGTAAAAATCTATTCAAATGCTTTTAATAGATTTGATAGACGGAAAACAGATGAAATTCGCAAGGGCATGGTTGATAATATATCTGAAGAATCTGATGTTATAAATACTTTAAATCTAATGAAAGAAATAGATAATTACAATTCCAATTCTAGCATATATTGCAATTTATTCTTTGAAGTATTAATTGAAAAAGATTTTAAACTATTTTTAGAAGCATTCTCTTATTATTTAAATCATAATTTAAATTTAACAAATAGATATTATTTCATTGAATTCGTTTTTGATAAAATTGATAGTTTAGATTTTTATAATATTATAATAAATAGCACTCATAAAGATAAAACTTTAATTAAATATTATTTCTTTGAATTGATTCCTAAAAAATACATTTCAAAAACCATATTTTCAGATTTTATGGAATTCATTAGATTTGAATTAAATGAAATCAATTTACATTATCTTAACAACTATTTCAAATACAATGACTATTTTATTAAATCAGATTTACAAACTAATGAAAAAAATATTGTTCAATATCTGATAGGAATAATTCTTGAAAAATTTGATGAGACAGAACTAAACTTTTTATTTAATTTCTGCAACGATAACTATGTATACTTCGAGGATAATTTTGAATTGCTTAAAACATTTTACTTAACTTGTTTAGAAAAAGAATATTATGACTACGATAATTCTGAATTAAAAACATTATGTGAAATGAATATAGATTTTATAAAAGAATTTTTTAATTGGCAGATAAATCATATAACTGACTTTTATTATTGGAATGTTGATAAAATAGATTTTATTTGGGAATTAGAATATGATTTTTCATATATTGAAGATTTAATTAAATTTATTGTGGAAAAATGTGAATATTTCTATTTAGATTATGTTAATTTATTATTCTCAGCAAAAAATAAAGTAGAAAAAGACTTTATAAATTATTTCATTAATAATAATTCAGATGATTTAAAAATGATTAAAGTAATCTTTGAAGTTATTAAAATAAATTATAAAGATGAATTTGTCAATTACTTAAGAAAATTCATAATTCGCAATAGCAATGTTGAAACATTCAAATATCTTGTCAATCCATCATATAAATCTGAAGTGGTTATTGAAGCCATGTTCGATGAAAGTAAGATTGATTTTTATAATGAAATAAAAAATATGCTGGAAGAATTTAATGATAATTTAGATTATTTCGAGCATAAAAGTTACATTAATAAATTAATTAAAGATACAAAAGAAAATTTAGAATATGAATTTAATTTATTAAATCAATCATATTCATAATCTATGTTATCCGATTTGAATTTTTCATATTTTGCATCATTTTCAAATTTTTTTGATACTTCAAATAATATTTTTGCAGTAACTGGATAATCATCAACAATTTTTTCTGCATACTCATAGTATTTATTAGCTATATTCTTTTCACGCCTACCTCCATCATAAATACTTTTAGAATATGTAGCATATTTCATTTTAATTGAAGATTTGAATGAATTCTTTAATTTCGGATTATTTATTTCATCAATGAATCTGCAAATTTCTTTTCTTGGCCAAATTCCATTATCTTCACTGGATTTACTTAATACTCTTCCTAATATCGAATAAAAATATGTTTCATCTTTTTCTTCAATGAGTTCTAAGCATCCATTGAACCATTTTTGTAAAAATTCATAATTTATATTTCCATCAAGGTCTGTTCCAGGAATCACCGACCATCTTTCAATAATAGTTGAGCATTGGGATCTTGATTGTAAATCACCATTTTTTCTAATTTTAATTAATCTTGAAATTAACTGTGGACTTATTGACATTTCTTCATGAATTTTTAAATCATAATTCATCCGTTCAAATCTGAAACTAGAAGATAATCTAAATTCTAATTTAATTAATTTCTCTTTATCATAATTGTTTTCATTTAATATTTTTAGTAATTGCTTCCCTCGATATTCATTAGATTTGAAATATTCATCATCTAATTCCATATTAGTTAATGTATCCCCAATGAAAGTCGCTTCAAGTTTATCAGTATTGTGACCAATAAATTCAATAATCTCATCATGTTTAGAATATCTTAAAAGTTTTTTAACATAATACTTTCCTTCTTTTGATGTTTGACAATGCCTATAATCCTTTAAATTTAGCCAGTAATTATCTTGAATATTTTCTTTAAATAATTTAACATTTCTCCAGATATCACAATTAGGGTTTAGAGATGTTAATATGAAAATCACTTTATCATCATCAAAACTCTCATTTAGAATTTTTTGAATAATATCGTCTGCCCAATTTTCATATTGGACAGATTTTTTAAAAAGGTATTGTGATGCAAAATTATTCATTTTATCATTTTCATTAATTGAATCAAAAACTTCATCATCAATATTTTTATTATACATATAACTTCCAATAATACTCGGATATTCAACAGAATTTATTAATTCTTTTATTCCTTCAAATTTTTTTATCCTATAAATATAATTAACTGCATCTTTCTGTTTGTGGGAAATTTCATGTCCCTGTTGGTCAAATTTACAGTCTAAAACAGCAGGCCAAGCATCATCAAATAAGTATTTGTATCTTGGAATTAATTTTTTAGGAGTCAACTTATAATAAACATCTTTTAATGGAATAACTTTACGTGAATCATTATACTCTGGAAATTCGTTAAGTCTAGTAATGTTTTCTCTTAGCACATTCCATAGTTCAATATTCTCTAGTTGAAATTCAAGATATTCATATAATTTATCTATAATATTTTCTTCAAATTCATTGTCATTGCATTGCCTAAAATGTTCTAATGCAAATGACCACTTATCCATATCAAAATCTATGTTTTCCAATAATTTCATTCTGATTGAGTGATAAATTCAAATAGTTCCTTTTTAGTTATAATAATCTCTTTTTCATAGAATGTTCTCCAATGAGGTTCTTTATTAAGTACTAAAAACTCTGATTCCTGTGATAATAAATATTTTAAAATTTCAAAACCTATAGTGAGATTTTTATTTAAAATATAATCCAAATTACTTAATTTTAATTTGAGTGATATTCCAGTAGGCATATACCATGGGACAAATAATTCTTTTAAAAATTTAAGTATGTTTTCATTGAATTTTAAGTCCAATAAGTTTAAATGAATATCTATTATTTCTTTAAAGTCGAATGGATTTAATGCCAATATTTTTAGTGCGGACAACAAGTAATCAAAATGATTTAATATATAATCAGGATTTTTATCCAATAGCTGCTTTATTGTTTCCAAAAAAGTTATTGGAGATGCTTCAGCCATTAATTTAAAATAATAATAATTTTTATCCCAAAATTCATGAGATTCATCTTTAAATAACTTGCAGAGTATTTCATCGACCCATTTCTCGGAGTTGATTAAACTTACATTCATATCCTCACCAAAAACAGAAATTAAAATCAATGATTTTAAAATACCCTCTTTTAATTTACTAGTACATTTATAATATTCTTCATTTTTAAACATGGCATCAGATTTGAAGATTTTATAAACTATTTTCTCAATTTTTTTGAAATCATGACAAGTAATATATTTCCCAATCAAAAATAATGTGTCCTTAGGTGATTTTAAAAAGCATTTATTCATATTTTTAAATATTGGGGAGTTTCTTTCATTAGATAATATTAATAATGATTGTAGGAATGTTTCATAGTCCATTCCAGATATTTCTTCAACAATTTTTAAATCAAATTTATTATTTTCGTCGTAGATTTGTGTGAAAAACAATGTAGTTAATATTCTAATATTTTTTTCATTTATCCGTTCAGGTTGAATTTCAGGGTTGAAAATTCTTTTAAGAATCGTTAAATTTCTTCCAGAATCTTTAGCATATCTCCTTGCATCAGCATGAGAAATTCCCATTTTTTCAAGATTCTCTATAAAATGAAGTTTAATTGGATCAGCCAAATCAATATTATGATTTTTAGAGTAAGTATGGATGTAAACAGTATTGTCACCATCTTCATAATACTTATAATTTTCAAAGGCAGGTATTAAAATAAGATTATCCATTTGTGAGTAGTACTCCATGCTTTCTTCATCATGAATAACAAGTGCTTTAGAGAGATATAAATCCTTTTCTGGTAATTTAGTAATTGCAGCATATAGAAAAGCGATACTTTCTTCAATATTATTTGATTTAACTGTGATTTTTTTATTATTCATTAATTCAGATAACTTTTTAACTTCTTCTTCTTTGTCAGTTAAAACAAGATTAGGCGATATTTCTAAATCATCCTCAAATTGGCGCCATTTACTCCACCATCTTTCTAAAGTTTCAACACCTTTATTTGGAAATCCTATCTTTTCTGCAAACCATCTCTCAACAGATGGAGTTTCATTAATCCAAGTTTCTAATTCAAAAGCCCCATATAATTTTACATCTTTCCAAATTTTTTGTTTAATTTTAGATTTTTCCCATTTTTCAATATCTTCTCGTTCTATTAATTGTGGGCTTACCTGAATATATGTTGTGGTTTCTTGATTAATCCCACAAGGATCTTTGGTTCTATCCCTATAATCCCTATTTGCTTTTTTTCTCCAATTATTACTACAACCAACTTCCCAAACAGATTGGTCTTCAGGAACAAAAAGAGTGCCATCCTCATTTTCAATAATTCCATCAAATCCTGGCAAATATACTTGATCTTCAGATGGGAAATCACATTTCCTTATCTTTTTAGAAGACGCTAAAATTAATTTTTTAATTAATAACGGCAAACTCCCTTGACATTCTCTTTCTTTTGCCCATTGGTTTATATGATTAACTTTAATTCTCATTTATAGTCTCCAAACATTAAATTGTTTTTAATAAATATTTTATCAACACTAGTGAAAATATTAAAAGAAATGTAAATCTTGGTATCATAAAATTCACACGAATTCATCTTTGAGGCCTAATCATAACTTTGACTTCCAAACCATCTTTTTGCCCAGATAAATCATTTTCAATTGCTTTCGGATTTTTAATAAATTCATCAACATCATAAACAAAACAATATAATATATCGCAGTCAGGATGTTTTGAATAATGAGAAGTATCAATGATTAATTCATCGATAAGTTTTTTATCCCGGAGATTTTCACGAGTATTTTTCGTTTCAATAACAATATTTTCATCTTTAATTAAAAAATCCATTCTTGAAGATTTACCACCGTATGAGGGAGTCCACTCTTCAGGTCTAATATCATCAAATGGAATAAGTAAAAGTGCATTTAGAAGATCTTGGACATCATATTCATCATCAATATGTAAAGTAGGCCTATCTTCTCGTCGGTAAGTTAATTGTTTTGCAATTGTATGGAAATTGTTAAAAATTAATTCCAATATCTCGAGTTTGGTTATTTGGTGTTTATTCCCATTTTTTAATTTAAAAACTCCACTATCAAGGTCATCTATTATTGATTCCAGTATGCCTATTCCATTCACAGTATCTGAAGGATTATTATCCGATACTTCTTCATTAAATTTTTTAAGTCGAATATCGTCCTTCATTAGGATTTCATCAAGACATGCTAGACTTTTAATTCTCCATTTTGAAAACTTATATTCATTTACAATATAAGGACATTGCTGCATAGGATGTAATTGATTGATTGGCCTATACTTTGTTGAAAGAACTAATTTTCCCTCTTTAATTAATTGTGTTAATCTATTTTTTATTTCATTCATTTAATCACATTTAATAATTTTTTGATATGCTTTACTTTATAACTAGAAATCATATAATCAATCTGACAGAACCTTTAATTACAAACCACTTGCTTCAATTACAAATAATATACAAGACCCTGTGATATTTATAGCATATCTTGCCAAATAATCTTCAACGACTCTTTCTTCACCCCCTTCACCATGGCCCGCAAAATTATTTCTCACAGGAGGAATTCCACTTTGTAATAAGCTATTTAAACTTGTAAATTCTGATTTCATTTCTTGAGGAACTAAATCATTATCAAAACAAATATTAATTAGTTTACTACATCTATCTGTTTCATTATATTCCCATCCTTTTTCATCACAAATAATTTTTAAAGTACTTTCAAAAGCCTTTAATAATTTAACTATACAATCTTTGTTATCTCCACATTGATATTCTTTAATTGCATTAACAAAGTCAATATTTACATTTTCAAACAATTCATTGTAAGTTAAAGTAATTGTTGGTTCAATTATTTCAGTAAATGTTACTTCCGAATCTTTTCTAATTATTTGACAATTAACCATTTCATATCCCATTGAAGATTCTTTAAAACAGGTATTAATAGACTTTTGGACCCTATTAATGAATTCAACCTCTTCATCATAAAATCCATCATTTCTTATTTGATTAATTCGATATTTTATTGCTAATTCCATCATATCAAATATCAAATTAAAATCATAATCATCTTTAGTCAATGCTTCTTCTAAAGCCCTCTTGTCAAAGTTCCCCAGAGAATATTTTGAACTTAAACTAAGTTCACCATATTTTCTACATAACATTTCATGTACTCTTTTATAATTATACTCATAGTCATAAAGAATATCTTTAAGAATAAAATTAAACTGAACCCTTAATTTTCTAGGAAGTTCATCAAATATTATTACTTCATCAACATTCCTTGCTTTGTTTCTATCAGAATATAAATTAGATATCAAATTGACACTACTCCTTAATCAACAATTTTTTTTATAAATAATCTGCTTACCATTCTTAATTTTTTCCAACATTCTTTTATCTGCCAATTCATTCAAATCTTTAGTTGCAGTATTTCGCACAACACCAAACATTTCCATATATTCCTTTATTGTGATTTCTGATTCATCACTAAATCTTAAAAACTCTTTTTGCCTATCATTTAATCCGTTGTGTGCATCATTTGCTCTGAAAGTTACTTTAAAGAATTCTCCGGTTTCGGCAAACTCAGGTTCTTCCAAACCGTGTGCCCTCATGGCATCCTTCATTCTTTTGATTCCATTTCCAACATGCTCCATGTATTTTGTTTTTGAAAATATGTTGCATATTGCTTCATTTCTGT
>SUTL01000095.1 GCA_015062925.1 Methanobrevibacter thaueri | reverse complement strand
AAATTCTAGCCCCACCATAATACCTTACTTCATCACCATCCCTTTCCTCAATAACAGTATCATATATTGAAATTTCATTATCAAAAGTAGAGTAAGGTGCAGCAACATAAAATGGAATATCATGATGTTTTGCAGCTAATGCCACCATAAAGGAACCTACTTTATTTACAACACCTCCACGGGCAATTCTGTCAGCACCAATGACAACTTTATCTATTTTTCCCTGAGACATTAAAAATCCTGATGCAACATCCGGAATTAATTTTACAGGAATATTTTCCTGCTGCATTTCCCAGACACTTAAACTTGCACCTTGCCCTCTTGGACGGGTTTCATCACATATTACATTAATATTTTTACCGTCATCACGTGCTGCTCTAAATACACCTAATGCAGTTCCATAATCAACGCATGCAAGTGCACCGGCATTACAGTGAGTTAATATTGTATCTCCATCATCAATAATTTCTGAACCATATTTTCCAATTGCATGGTTTGTTTTAATATCTTCTTCATACATTTTAAGTGCTTCTGATAGTGGATTTTGACTTTCAAGTACTCTGTCAACTGCCCAGAATAAGTTTACAGCTGTTGGTCTTGCTGATTTTATTTCTTCTGCTGCTTTTTTCAAGTTAACTCCTTCAATATCTGCCAGTGCCATTCCAAAGGCGGCTGAAACTCCTATTGCTGGAGCTCCTCGAACAGTCATATTTTTAATTGCAGTTATTACATCCTGATAATTTTCACAGTAAACATAAGTTAATTTATCAGGGAGTTTTCTTTGATCAATGAGTTTTAATTTATTATTTTCCCATTCTAGTGTTTTCATATTAACCCCTAGTTTAAAAAAAAAAAGTTTAAAAGTGTTGAAAGCATAATTACATGTTAGTTTCTAATTTTTGTTATGCAAAAATGCATAGAGTATTTATAATTATGCTTCCCGTCTAATTTAATATCCAAAAATGGATTGATTAGAGATGTATCTTAAATACATCTAATTATTATTTTTTCAATTATCATTTATAAATTTTTATGAAAAAACTGAAAAAATATTCACTTTAGGTTTACCTAAATAAAAATTATGCATTTTCAGTCATAATCGGAACAACTTGTTTTTTACGAGAAACAACACCTTCAAGCAACACAGTATTGTCAACTAATTTAACGCCATAAGCTTTTTCAACCAAACAAGCATCCTTACCCAAAGCAATAACTTGAGAATTACTATTAACAATATCAGTGATTAAAAGCATAAACAAATCCAAACCTTCATTATCAATAATCTTATTAATACCTGCTTCCAATTCATCCTTAATAGACATCACATCATCAATATCAGCAGTATTAACCTGATTTACAATAGATTTAACATTCTTAAAATCAATCTGTTTAGCATCAAGAGACAATATTTCATCAATACTGAAACTGCTTAAATCAGTACCAGCTTTAAGCATCTCCAAACCATACTCCCCAACATCAATAGAAGCAATTTCTGCAAGTTTTTCAACTGCAAATTTATCATCTTCAGTTGTAGTAGGAGATTTTAAAAGTAAAGTATCAGAAACAATAGCTGACAACATTAATGTAGCAATTTCCTTTGAAATTTCAATATCATATTCATTATATAATTTGAATAAAATAGTTTCAGTACAACCAACAGGTTCAAATCTTAAAAACAAAGGATAAGAAGTTTGTAAAGCTAATTTATGATGATCAACAACTTTTAAAATATTAGCATTTTCCAAATTCTCAACAGATTCCGCAGGAGAATTATGATCAACTAGAATAACATTATCCCCATCATCAACACGTTCTAAAAGTTCAGGTGCATCCATACCCAAATAATCTAAAATAAATTCAGTTTCCTTATTAATATTACCTAATCTATAAGCTTTTGCATCATTATTGCCTAATTCTTTTTCTAAATTAGCCATAACAATACTTGAAGTAATTGAATCACTATCCGGACTTTTATGTCCAAAAATATAAGTTTTAACCATAATATTATCTCCTTAAATATTAATTATTAAATAACAATATATAATCTCTCTTTCATTCATAATTAATGTTATTATAAAAATAGAACAATATTTTTTACAAAACCAAAAAAAATAAAAAAGAAATGAAAAACCAAAATTTAATATTCATATAAATGACAAATATAAATATACTATTATCAATGGAGAGAAAATTAAAATGGGAAAAACTAGAGTTGAATGGATTGATTTTATACGAGCAATAGCCATTTTAACCGTCTTGTATATTCATGCAACAGATGGAATATATATCATTTCCTCCGATTCGATAATGAATTATACAATATATTCCAGAATTTTTGAATTTGCATCATTATTTATTGGCCGTATTGGTGTTCCATTCTTTTTAATGATAACAGGATATCTTCTATTAGACAGAACATATGATGATGAACGTGTTCGTAACTTCTGGGAGAAAAATTGTAAAGGATTAATAATTGTTACAATCATCTGGGCAGTGATTTATGCCATTAGTCTGCAATTTATTACTGTTAATAGTGGTCATGTTAACTTTGCTGAAGCAGGAACTTTATTCTTTAGCCACATGTGGTATATGCCAATGATTATTGGAATGTATCTTTCAATGCCATTTGTTTCAAATGCATTGAAACATTTTGACAGTAACACAATATGGAATGCAACAATCATATTTTCACTTTTAGCATTTTTACTACCATTTATCACATTAGTACTTGATATAAACGGTATTAAAAATGTAACTGTCCAATATTGTCTTGGATTCAGTGGCGGAGTTTATGGAATTTACATTATTCTTGGATATTTAGTTAAAAAAGGACAATTTAAACAGTTCCCTAGTATAAAATTAGGATTAATTTCAATCATATCATTTACAATATGCCTTTTCTTCCAATATTATGCATTTACTAAAGGATATGATTTTAGTTTATGGTATGAATTTCCATTTATTTTAACTGGTTCATTTGCTTTATTTGAATTATGTTCCAGAGTGAAAAAAGTTAAAGCATATCCATTTGTAATATTTTTATCTAAATATTCTTTTGCAGTATTTTTAGTGCATAATTTATTCAGATTACCATTATTACCAATTATTGTTCAATTACCATATTCAGAACCTGTTAAAGCTATAATTCTTTGGATTTTATTAATTATTTTAAGTTATATAGCTGTGGTAATTATTTATAGAATCCCTAAATTTGGAAAATATATTTTATATATGAGATAATTTTAATCCATTATCTCTTTTTTAATTTCTTTAAATGCTCTTTTAGCTTCAGGTATAGGGAATAATGGATATATATGGAATAAACCTTTACCTATGATGAATCTTACATTAACATTATCTTTTTTAAGTTTTTCAACATATTCCTTAATATCATCATGAAATATTTCATTATCACCTGCAAAAATTAAAGTATCTGCTAAACCAGCATTATCACCAAATAACGGACTTACTTTATAATCTTTAGTGTTTAATTTACCTGCCCATGATTTTCCTATTTCTTTCAACCCTATTTCTCCAAGAATAGGGTCATTTGAACTGTCATATACTGAGTTTGTCATTGAAATATCCACCCATGGTGAAAAAGTTATTATTTTTTGGGGTTGAGCTAAATTTAGGGTTTTTAAATGCTGGCAGAATGAATGTATGAATCCTCCTCCAGCAGAATCACCCATTAGGATTAAATTATCTTTTTTGATTAATGTTTTATATAATTCTATTATCTTATCATAGGTTTCATTTACATTATGAACCGGAGCAAGAGGATAAACGGGTGCAAGTACATATGCATCTAATTTTCTTGACATTAAAAAACAGTAAATAAAGTGCTGATAATTTATTTGATTAATGTATGCTCCACCATGCATATATAAAATAGTATTTTTACTGTTTTCATCACCGAAAGTGAAAATTTGCATTCCATTAAAGTCAATGCTTTTAAAAATACTTTTAACATCGTTATTTGAAGCATTATATTTTTCTTTTAAAAAAGAATTTATTTCCTCTTTTGAATCCATATATTTTGGTTTTGTTAACCTCAATATATTCTCTTCAATTTTTGCAATGAATGATTTTTTATTAGACATGAAAAAAAGGGGTTTTAGTAATGACTTTGAGGAGTCATTCCTAAATGATGATCTTCACTTTTTTTACCTGGAATTCCGTAAGCATCTGCTCTGCATTGTGTGCATGCTCTGAATACAGGCATGATTTCTTCAACTTCTTCTCTGACTTTTTCCATCATGGAACAGTCTGGGCGATTATAATGTTTCATTTTTCCAAGGGGAATTAATGGTAGAACATTCATTAAACTGGCTCCACGTTTTTTAACTTCTTTTGCGATTTCAACAATGTGTTCATCATTTAAGCCAGGGATTAAAACTGAGTTTACTTTAACAACCAATCCATTAGCAGCAGCTTTTTCAACACCATCCAGTTGATTTTTAATTAAGATTTCAACTGCATCATAATCTTTGTAGACTTTTCCTTCGTATTTTATGAATGAATAAATGTCTACTGCTATGTCTGGATCTATTGCATTGATTGTTACTGTTACTGAATTTACTCCCAGTTCTTTTAGTTTATCTGCATATTTTGGCAATAATAGTCCGTTTGTACTCATGCATTTAATTAAATCTGGTTGTTCCTTTGCTAATTTTTCGAAAAATTCAAATGTTTCTTCGTTGGCAAGTGAATCTCCAGGCCCTGCAACTCCTACAACGGATATTGGTCCTTCTTCAGTTATTTGATTGATATGGGATATTGCATCGTTTGGTTTCATTATGCAGCTTGTTACTCCCGGTCTGTCTTCTTCGTTGTTAATATCTCTTGTACAGAAGTTACAGAATATATTACATTTTGGTGCTACTGGTACATGTGCTCTTCCTACCTTATCATGCATTTTTTCATTGAAGCATGGGTGTGCTTTTGTTATGTGTGCGAATCTTGATTGTTTGTGTTCTTTCATTTTTACTCCTCCTCAAAAAAATATAACTCGTGTTAATTTGTATTAATAAGAACAAATATATAAAGTTTTCTAAATACCATTATTTAATTCATCAATATAAATATGAGCCTTATCAATCCACTCATCCTTAATCAACTCATCAGTAGCAACAACCACCACAATATCCTCAGTTGACAAATCCTTAATATTCTTAAAACCCTCAGGCAATATCCTAAACACCGCATCATAAATTCTCCTTTGCAAATTAGAATGCGGATCATCAATAACCATAGATTTCAAATCAACAAAATCTCCTTTAATTTCAAGCTGATACCTATTAGGCTGATAAATCTCATCCCTAGAAAACCTCACCCACAACTGTTTTAAAATATTAGGAAGATAATTCTCATTATCAACAAGAATCCTAGTAATATCATTCTCCTTATCATAAATCAAATTAGCAACATCCTCAAATTTAACAACATTAGAAGTTTTCCTCATTTTAATAGCTAAAACAAAAACAGGATCATCAGGATTTACATAAGCCTTCAAATCATCAACTGAAGCACCTAAAACCAAATCCTGAAAGATTTGTTTAATAATAATCTCATAAACTTCAGCACCACGCTCATCATAGCACTCAACTAACATCAAAACCAATCCCAAAAAAATCCTTTATTTATTTATCCTGCCTATGACCCATTCCAGAAACTAAAAGCGCAGCACCAACTGCACCAATATGCTGTGAATACTCAGGAACAATAACTTCAATACCACCTAATGTTTCACTAACCGCCTCAACAAGACCAGAAATCAAACTAGTACCACCAACCTGAATTAATGGTTCACGAATATCAATTTCCTGAAGTTGCTGTTCATAAACCTGCTCAGAAACAGAATGACATGCAGCAGCCGCAACATCTGCTTTAGAACCACCAGCTGCAAGAGTAGTAACAAGATCCTGAATACCAAACACAATACAATAAGAATTCAACATAGCTTTTCTCCAATCACCCTGAACCGCCAAAGGACCAAGTTCTGTAATATCAACATCCAACCTACGAGAAGTCATATCTAAAAACCTACCAGATGCTCCTGCACAAATACCACCCATAGTGAAATTATCAGGAATACCATTATTAACAGTAATTACCTTATTATCCATACCCCCAATATCCAATACAGTAGCTTCACCTTTTTGACGATCCGCCAGATAAACAGCTCCTTTAGCATTAACAGATAATTCTTCCTGAATAAGTTCGGCGTTAAATTCCTGACCCATTGTGAATCTACCATAACCAGTAGTTCCAATACCATCCAAATCATCCCAACCATAATCAGTTTGTGAAAATGCTTCAGATGCCGCAGTTTGAGCAGATTCAATAATATCCTTAGTGGATGTCCAACCAGTACCAATTACCTTATTGTTCTCCATGAGAACTGCTTTAGTAGTTGTTGAACCTGAATCCAAACCAAGAGTTAAACCTTCTTGTTTTTCACGAGCAAGAATACTTCTACGAGTAACAGTAGTAGCTAATGCCTCCATACGAATAAATAATTCATCAGCTTTTGTTCTTTCTGTGAATGAATAAGTTACAACTGGAATACGAGTATTATTCTGTATAAACCTTCTAACTTCATTCCTAACTAATGCTGCTTCAGCACATCTAAAACAAGTTGCAATAAATACTGCATCAGGTCGTGATCTTCCTTCAACAATAGCCATTGCTCTTGCAATCATTAATTTTAAACTTGAACTTTGAGCTGAAAATCCAAATTTCTCATAAGATTCATCAATATAATCCAAATCAATTTCTGGAAGAATAATTTCAGCACCAAATTTATTAGCTGCTTTTTCAATTTCTTTTTGAATACCACTATATTCTGTTCCACATGAAACTAATGCAATTTTAACCATTTATTCTTCCCCCACAGTATTTTCTTCAAGTGAATCTACAAAATCATTAATCTGATTAACCATCACATAGGTTTCATCCTGATTTG
>SUTL01000094.1 GCA_015062925.1 Methanobrevibacter thaueri | reverse complement strand
TTTTTAAATACGTTTTTATATATGTTTTCACGGATTTTCAAATCTCTTTTCAGTGATCTTGTCATTTTCCCGTATTTGTCAATGTAATTTAGGCTTCTGAATCTGGTGTTGATTTGTGTGTTTCTCCATGCTTCTATTGCATCTAAATCATATTTATCTATGAATTCAGGGGTTTGGTTTTCAAATTCCTGTATGATTTCATCATATTTGTTTATTCTTTTGAAATCTGTTAATTTTCGTTTTAGAATTTCATCTTTGATATTTGATATTATTTCTTGTGAGTATCCTACATATGCCAGTGCCAGTGCGGTTCTTGCATGTTTATCATCAATTATTGCTGGTTTGGTTCTGTGGAGCCTTAGTTTTTCAATTCTCACATGTTTACCGTAGCGTTTTCTCACTTCTTCTTCATAGTTATTAACATATTCTGAGTCTAGGGTTATGTTTTTTTTGATTAATCGTTTATTTTGATCTTTGTATCTTATTACAAGAGATACTGTGTTTACAACTCCTTTTCTTTCTTGTTTTAATATGTTCAGTACTTGTTTTAATGATTCTCTTGCATAGGATGATAGTTCACTCATAAGTACCATGTAGTTTCCTGATAATGGTAAGTAGGGTATTATTTCAAGACGGTGGGTTTGTTCTTTATTGGTTTTGAATGTGAATCCTTGACTTTTACATGTGCATTGGCCGTTGTTTTGTTTGTATTCGTTTATTGTATATTTTTTATAGCATGAGTTGCATTTCACATATCCGTATTGTTCAAGGTTTCCTAATGCGATTTTATGTGAGTCAATTGCGGATTTAACTCTGTCTAGAATGTTTTTCTTTGCATTTGCTTTCATTCTAAATATTTGGTTGTGACGGCTGTTTTCTCTTAGTTCATCTGCAGCTAATTCTGCTACGGTTTTTGTTCCGTATTTATTAAGTGATGTGAAAGGAGTGGTGTATCCTTGCACATCCATGTTGTCTTTTAGGTTTTGTAATTTGTTTAATCTGTCATCTAGTTTAAAATAAAGGTTTTTGAAATTTTCAAATTCATCAATGTTTTCTATGTTTATTGAGTCGTTTGATATTTCTTTTAGGTAGTTCTCGGCTTTATTTACTAGGGCAGATTCAGGCATTTTAATCTATTTTATTGTATGCGTTCACCAATTTTTGCATTTTCATCTGGTGTGAGTAATGCTCCTGTTTCTCCTGTTGCAAGAATCATACCTTCTGATAATGTGTTGAATAATTTAGCTGGTTGTAGGTTAGCTACAACACAAACTTTTCTGTTGATTAATTCTTCTGGAGAGTAGAATTTTGCAAGACCCGCTACAATCTGTCTTGTTTTGTCTTCTCCTATGTCTACTTGTAATTTTAATAATTTATCTGATTTTTCTATTTTTTCTGCTTCTTTTATTTCACCGATTTTTATTACTACTTCATCAAATTGATCTATTGTTATTAAGTCACTCATATTTTCATCCTCTTTTTCATTTAAGTTTTCTTTTAATTTAGCTTTTTGTGCTTCGATTTCTTTATCTTCAATTTTTTTGAATAATGGTTTAGCTTTATTTATCACATGTCCACTTGGAAGTGGGATTTTTGCATCTTCCCAATTATCTAATGTTTTAATATTCATTATTTCAGCAATTTTATCTGCTTTTGTTGGGAGGAATGGTTTTAATGTGTAAGCTAAGGTTTTTGCTAATTGATTAGATAAGTATAAACAGTTACTTGCTTTAGTTTTATCTTCTTTCACGGTTTTCCATGGTTCTTGGTCATTAAAGTATTTATTTCCTTTTTTAGCTACTTTAAATATTTCTACTAAAGCTTCTCTGAATTCATAATTTGATATATGTTTTCCTGCTTTATCAGGTAGTGCTTCAATTGCTTGTCTGAATTCTTCATCTTCGGCTGTTGGATTGTTATATTCTGGTATTTTACTTTCAAATGATTTTTTTGTGAATACAAATGTTCTGTGCAGGAAGTTTCCAACTACATCTGCAAGTTCATCGTTATTTCTTCTTTGGAAATCATCCCATGAAAAGTCAGAGTCTTTGTTTAGGGGTGCGTTGATTGTGAGATAGTATCTTAAAAGATCTGGTTCATAGTCTTTTACAAAATCTTCAATCCATATGACCCAATTTTTACTTGTTGACATTTTTTCGCCTTCAAGGGATAAAAATTCTCCTGCATATATCATGTCTGGGAGTTTACAGCCGTATGCGGTTAGTAGTCCTGGCCAGAATATTGAATGATGGTATATAATGTCTTTTCCGATGAAGTGAACTACATAATCATTCCAGTATTCTTCCCATTTTTTACTGGTTTTTTTGGACCATTGGGATGCGGATGAGATATATCCTAAGAATGCTTCAATCCATACGTATAATACTTTGCCTTTTGCTTCATCTAATGGTACAGGTATTCCCCAATCCATGTCTCGGGTTAAAATCCAGTCATTTAATCCTTCTGCTAGCCAGTTTGATGCGTAATTTTTAACATTTGCAGGCAAATTTTGATTATTGTTAATGTATTCTTTTAATGTGTTTTCAAATTCTGATAATTTGAAAGCATATTGGTATGTTTCTTTTATTTTTGGTGTGTGTCCACAGGTTATGCAGTGTGGTTCGTCAAGTTCTGTTGGTTCTAATGCTTTTCCACATTTTTCACAATGGTCTCCTCTTGCTTCAGCACCGCATACTGGACATAATCCTTCAACGTATCTGTCGGGTAAAAATTTTTCACAATTATCACAGTATAATTGTTCCAGGTCTTGTCTGTAGATTAAATTTTTATCGTATAAGTCTTTAAAGAAGTTTTGTGCAATTTCATAGTGTGCTTTGTCTGTTGTTCTTGTGAAATTGTCTAGTGATATGTTCATTGATTTTACATCTCTGACAATCATGTCATGGTATCTTTTTGATATTTCAATTGGTTTTTTATTTTCTTTATCTGCTTTTACTGCAATTGGAGTTCCATGTTCATCTGTAGCGCAAACCATCAGCACGTCATTTCCTATCATTCTGTTATATCTTGCATATATGTCTGCAGGTAAGTATGTGGAACGGATATGGCCTAAATGACATGGACCGTTTGCATAAGGAAGTGCACATGAAATAAATATTTTAGACATTTAACTTATCCCCTCAATTATTTTAAACATAGTATAATTATGTATTTTATATTAAATAAATTAATATTATTTAACACTGTTATATTAGGATTTAAGAAATTCGAAAAAAATAATCTCAAAAAACCATATTATTAATTAATAATATTTTTAGAATAATAAAGAAATCCGCTCAACCACAACTACAATAACAATGAAAAAACAATATTGATTTTACTTATGAGTTAGCTATTTAAAACATAAAATAAAAAGTTAAAAACATGGCAGAAGTTTCATTTATCAACCCATTATCCGATGAAGGAAGACAAATTATCAGAGAATATGGTGATTTAAATCAAATTTTCGATACTAGTGAAAAACTAATAGATATCTGTATCCATACATTTAACCAGAAAATATCTGATGACTCCCTAATTCCTAAATCATATTCAGATTTAGCAATGAAACGCATCCAATGGGCAATTGAAAAAAAGAATAATAAAAACTTCACACAAGCGGAATTTGAATACTTGACAAATGAAGAATTATATGCGCAAGATGTTGTTACTTTCCATATATTATGCCAGGCCATTGCAATACAGTTTAATATAGGTTCACGTGAAACAAGACTTTTCATTGAATCATTAGGAACCTTAATTTTAGAAAGACTGGCTAAAATACCTCCAATGTCAAGAGCAGAAATTATTGATGAAGTACTTGATGAGGTAAAAACAGATGGTTCTATAAATTGGAAATCATTAAGGGAAGTTATAGCGACTAAAAAATTAAAATTAACAGATTTATTGATTGATGAAGGAAATATTATCCTGCAAGAGGATGATTTCCTATATCGTTTCGGTGATGAATTTACAGACAGAAGTCCTGAAAGAATGTATAATATTCTAATTGGTGACAGTGTTAAAGAACAAATCATATCCCGTTTAATAATGCAGAAAACAGAAGAATATATTAAACGTATAAAAGAAATGTCAGCCCGTATTGAAATTCACCCTGCAATTATTAAAATTGGTGAAAATTTAAAAGAATTCATTCCAGATGAAATCAGCAAATATAATCAATATTATGCTGGAAGCGGCGGACTTTATGGTTCTGTGAAAGCAGATAAATTAAATCCAGAAGCTTTCCCACCATGCATCAAATCAACTGTTGAAGGAGTATCATCAGGAGGACGTAATGATGCAATTGTATTGCTTTTAACTTCATTTGCATCATATGCAAGATTATATCCTAGAATATTTGCATCTGATGAAACAGTTAAAGTATCTGATATGGATCCTGATTTAAGCATAACTGAAAATGAAATCCTCCCATTAATATTTGATGCTGCAGATAACTGTACTCCACCATTATTTGATGATCAGCCACAGGAAAAAATCAATATCATCTCAAAATTAGGTTTTGGAATGCATGACAGAGTAGATATTAACCATGAAGGGGAAACAAAATGGTATACTCCAATGAGCTGTGAGAAAATTAAAATACATCTGCCACAATTATGCCATCCTGACAAATCATGTAAAGGAATAAACAATCCATTATCCTGTTATGGGCGTAAAAAATTCCAACTGGACCAGCAATCTTCTAAAAAATAATTTAATCACATGCTGGATTGTGTGAACTTGAAAGGATTATGATCTTCATAAATTGCATCATAATATTTGTTTAAAATCTTGGACTCCCACATATTATAATTTTCCATTTCTTCTTTTTCAAAATTATATGCTAAAAGTCCGATTTTACGTTCATATTCATCAATACCTTTTATTTCGCAAAATTCACTTATAATGTCTGGAATATATTCGCAGGGATCATCACTGCTGAATTCTAAAAACTCCTCATATTCTCTTTTGGAGAAAAATTCCTCTTCGATAATTGGATTTTCACCGGATTTAATAGTATATAATTCAATGTAAATTTCATCTCCTAAAGGAAGTTGATTTAACTCAACACCTAAACCATAAACACTACCATTTTCCAGATTTAAAATAGTGTGTCCTGTTTTAATACCACTAATCCAATTGTCTAAAGCTGGTTTTACAATATCTTCGGGAGTTAAACTTGAAAGAACTGTTTTTAAATGTTCAACACCAATAACTTCAACATATTCATTCATATACTAATATTATATGTGGATGATTAAATAAAAATATTATGATTTTACACAAAAACACACTAACAAATAAAATAAATACTTATAAAAATATAATTTATAAACATGTTTTCTAAAGCTACAATAAAAGAGCGAAGACAATATTATCGTGAAGAATGGGATCCTAAAGATTTACCTGAATTCATATCCAAAGAAATTCGTAAAAGAGAATTTGGTTTTGACCATAATGGTAGAGGACCAAATGACCGATATAAAGTCTTTAAAGGAACTGATTTTTTACATAAATTCCTAAGATATAAAGCACCATTCGCAGCATACGTATCAGTTGCTTTTTATAATAATCCTCGAAGAAGAGAGGATTGGTTGAAAGCAGAATATATATTTGATGTGGATGCAAAGGATATACCAATCAGATCATGTCAATGTGATGGAGTGTGTGAAACCTGTCTTGGCGAAGCTTTAGAAATAGTTAATAATTTAATCGACACATTACAGGATGATTTAGGGTTAAAAAATATTCATTTAATATATTCCGGAAGAGGATATCATATAAGGATATTGGATGAGGAAATGATGCAGGCAAACAGTGAACTGAGATCTGAAGTTTTAAAGTATGCTGCGGGAGCAGAAGTTCCGAAATCACAATTCATGAACTCAGAAGTTTCCAATAAAAGTTTTAACTTTGAACACTTCACAATACCTGTAGGTTATCAGAAAATATTCACCAAACGTGTGAAATATAATATTCAGCACCTGACAGGTAATGAGAAACTGGATGGAATTAACTCTAAATTAATGAAGGATATAATAGCTTCAAGACATCATCTTGATAATGATAATTGGGGTTTATTTAAAAAGGATATTGGTCCGAGACGTTATAAGAATCTTACAGAAGCAATGGCTAGAGTTAATCTTGCAACTATTGATGCTAAAGTATCAATTGATCTTAAAAGGATTTTAAGATTACCATCATCACTTCACTCTAAAGTAAGTATGAAATGTATGGAAGTTAAAAACCGTGAAACATTTGATCCTCTAGACCAGGCAATTCCAAAATTTGTATATGAGAGAAAAGGAGTGTGAAAGAAAATGGATAAGGTATTAAAAGATATATTGAGGAAAAACCCATATTTTGAAGAAGTAGGTGAAAACAGATTTGTACCTGAATATTTAGGTTTAATTGTTAATGGTGTTGTAGTATATCATGTTAACTGGATTGATATTGTTGATAAGGAAATAATATTTATGCATAAGGATATTCAAACACATCCAATTATATCTTTAGTTTTGGAAAATCTTAATTCATTAATGATAATTACAAGTGATGGGATTAAAAACATATTATGAATCTGAATTCATACATATATCAAGTATTTTATTTGAAATAACTTCTGGTGTGTCTTCTGCTGAGATTACATTCCAATCATATGTGAATTTCTGAGATTTTAATCGGTTTTCTTTTAAACATTCTATGTTTTCAAACATTTCTTTTTCCTCATTACGTGACCCTATTCTTTTAAGAGATTCTTCTGGTGATATATCTAAAAAGAACATGCAATCTGAGGTTGGAAGGATAAAAGCAACTATTTTATAAATTATTGTGTTTATTCCATTTGGAAGGTACATTACTGCCATAATATATCTTGAAAATATTAAAACATCAACATCATCATTATGTGCATATTTAACAACAGATCTTATTGCATCTAATCCAAAATAAACTGTGGCTTTAATATGATTATATTTTCCTGTTTTTAAAAGTGCTTCTTT
>SUTL01000093.1 GCA_015062925.1 Methanobrevibacter thaueri | reverse complement strand
TTCCTTTGAATATTAATGGTAAAGTGGATAAGAGTGCTTTGCCAGATATTGATTTGGATGTTTTACGTGCAGAGTATGTTCCACCAACAAATAAAACTGAAAGAGACCTTGTTAAAGCCTTTGAAATTGTGTTTGATCAAAGTGGTATTGGTGTTTATGATGATTTTGTTCGTCTTGGTGGTGATTCATTAACTGCAATTAAAATAGTGTCATTATTGCCATTTGACATTAGTGTTAATACTATACTGAATTCTAGAACTCCTTATAAAATTGCACAGAGTATAAATGAAAATAATAATGAATATAAGTTTGATTTGGTTAAAAAAGGAGTTAAAAATCAAAACATGTTTATATTACCTCCTAATGGTGGTGTGTCATTTATATTTACTGAATTAATTGATGCTATTGATTTTGAAGGTAATATTTATTTAATTGATGATTTTAAATTTGATTTATCGTTAGATGAACTTAAAAACATTGAAAACCCTCATATTTTAACATTAAATCATTACTATGATGCAATTGAGGATATTTTCCAGGATGGAGATATTATTGCAGGATATTCATTGGGTTGTATTTATGCATCATTAATTGCTGAAAAATTAGAACAAAACAAAAAAATAGATAAATGCATACTCATAGACGGCACTCTAAAATTCGTTAATAAAGAAAAACAATCCAAAAAAGAAATTATGGATGATTTAATCAACAATTACGATGAAGAAAAATATAAAAGTTTCTTTGATGAATATGCAAGTGATTTTAAAGATAAATTCTTGGAAATATGTTATATTAATTCAAGTTGGGATTTTGACACTCCAAAAATCAAGTCACATATAATATATTTAAGCACTTCTGATTCATTTAATGAAGATTTGGATTATATTTCAGATAATTATGAGTTTATTTCAATTGACTCCACACACAAAGATATTATTGAAAAGGATGTTGATAAAATTAAAAAATATTTTAATTAAACCTTTTATAAATGGGATGCTAGATTTTAGGTGAAGTAATCTAAGCGTTGTATATTTTTTTTCTTTTATTTCTAGTTTTTGTTTGTTGGGTTTCTGTTGGGCTTTTTTATTATATAGTGTGCTAGATTTATTTGAATGAGTCTAGTGTTGTGTGGTCTTGTTTTGATTCGATTTTTAGTTGTTGTTGTCCTATATTCTTTAGGGGTTTGTGTTTTTTTTTCGTGTGTTTTTCTTCTGTTTTTTGTTTGTTTTTTTGAATTTTTGTTTTTTAGTTGTTTAAATTCTATCTTTCCTTCTGCTAGTTGCTGCAGTTGCGTTTTTGTTTTAAATCCAGTTTGTACAACTATTGCAGTTAGTAATAAGCACAAATAAATGTTTTTGTATATGAATTTGTCTGTGAATCTGTGAAATTTACCTAATCCGAATGCTCCTTTGGCTGATTTGTTATTGGTTTGTATTCTTTCCAATTTTCGAGTTTTATGATTAATAGTCGTTGAAGGTGGTTTATTAATTTTTTGTTTTCATCAATTTTGTTTTTATTTTTTTGTAGATTATTAAGGAGTAAGACATTTGGTCTTGGAATTTCTTTATACTGAATATTTCCTTTGGAAATATTATTGGAATGATTTTGTATACGTTGATTCGTATTTTATAGTTTTTGTATGAGAATTAGTCTTGGTTGAAGTATAAAAATGTCTTTTGGTTTGTTTAGATGTCTTCTTTTGAGTTCTTTTTAAAACGGTGTCAAAATTTTGGGAATCGTTTGGAGCTCCGGGATGGATTAAAATTGAAACGGGCGTTCTAGTGGTCTTTTTTTTAGGACAACAGTGATTTTGTATCTTATATAATAATCCTTTGGAGTTTGAATATCCGAATTTTAATCTTAATTTATTTTTTAAATGTTCGGCAGTGATGTACTTCCTTAAAATGTTGATATTGCATTCGATAAAGGATTGCATCAACAATATAAATACTTTTTCTTGATTTAAGAGGTTTATAAAAGTTTATTAGTATTAAATTAACGATATTGTAGTATATTTTGGGTTTAAATCGACTAAGATGCTCGTAAAACTTGGTATTCATTTGGAACATCTGAAATTCCTGCAAATTCTCTAAGCTTAGAAGACCCATTTAACTCACTAACAACTTTAGAAAATATTATAATTAAAAAAATACATGTATAAAGAATATTTTAAGATAAAATTAAAATTGTATTTTCTATTTTTAATGCCATTGTGGTTAATTATATCTTTTATTTTGTTCTTGATAAATTTAAATGCTTTGCCCAATAAAATAAATCTAGGGTCATGTTTATCATAGTTTCATTCAGGTATTATCTTAATCACCCAATAAAGATATATATGTCATTATTATATTTTGTGGTTGTACATGGCTCTATATTATGATTAAAAAATAATTAAAAGATTCTATACAGATTTACATTATGTTATGGTCTAACTACTAAAATTATGGGAGCTACATTCTATTTATTAACTCCAAATTTTTAGCACCCTATATTTATATATAAGTAAAATTCCATAATTAATATATAAGTAAAATTCCATAATTAATGATGATATTAAATCAACTTGGGATTTGCTTATGAATTTGAATGAAAAATTTAATATTCAAACTGAAAAAAATGGACATTTATATAAAATGGCATTCATTTATGGTTCATATTCAACTTTGCACAATTTAGATTATGACTATGAGCGATTAGAATTTTTAGGAGATTCAGTTTTAGGTTTAATTTGTCATTCTGGAGATACTATTGAAGATGTTGCTCGTATGATGCGTAAATTCGATATATCTTGCCTTCCCATTGTTGATGAAGATATGAAAGTTTTAGGATTAATCACAACGGACCAAATTAGTAATTTATTAAGTTAAATCATTTTTAATTCATTGTATATGGTGTGTGTTTTTTTTATGGTGTTTCAGGAAATTAGGTTTAAATTTGATGTAGAATTGATGAATGGGGATTGCCTTGAAGATATTTTTACAAAAGCAGTGTCCTGTTTGAATGTTCGTTTGGATGATAATTTAAAGCCATATATTTATAATGATGATGAGAATTTCTATGAATTTATGGATGTTTCACATTTATCCCATAATCAAATTGAAAGCATATATAATTCCTTTTTTAATTTTACTTTTGACAATATTGTTAATGTTTCTTTGTATAAGTTTTTGGTTTTAAAAAAAGATGATAAGTTAACAGTTTTTGCAATTATTCACTCTTCCATATTTGATTACACATCCATTAAAAAATTCAGTGAATTATTCATAAATCCAAAAAATAATATTCCTGAAAATAATATATTAAATCACTATAATCATGTTAATAATTATTTGAAATCATCAGATTTTAAAAATGATTCTATTTATTGGAAAAAACATTTTTTAGACATTGGAAATTATGTTAAATATTATAATATTAAATCAAAGAATTATAAAAATATTAAAATTCCAATTAATAATGAATTGATTTCTGATTTTTTAAAGGATTATAATGTTTGTGAATTTGAATTCATAACAGCCATATTTGCATTATATTTAACTCGTGTGGATAGAACAAAAGGATCTATTCTAAAAACCATAATACCAAAGGATAATCTTGTTGCATCATTCGACACTACTACTTTACTGAAAATCCCATTTATTTCAGATTGCTCATTTATGGACTATTTAAATGAAATTAAAAATGTTTATAATGAGTCTGTTGAGCATAGTAAGGTGGATATTAATAACTATGCTGTTGATGCTTTGTCTTATTATGAAGTTTATGATTTTACTAAATTTGGTGATGTGTGTGTTTTTAATGGTGATGGTTCTGCTTTAACATTAAATATTTATAGGGATTATTTGGATTTAGTTTATAACTCTGATTTGTTTTCTGATGTTTATATAAAACACATGGCAGATAATATAAATCATTTAATCAATGAACTTATTATATCCCCTGACCAAGTTTTAAACAGGATAGATATTCTTTCTGATATGGATAAAGATTTACTTTCTGATTTTTGTAAAGGAAACAGTGTTGATGTGGATAAGGATAAAACTTTTGCTAGTGCTTTTCGTGAAAATGCTATTAAGTATCCTGATTTTATGGCTGTTGATGATGGTGTTAATCAAGTGACTTATGCTGAATTGGAAAAGTCAAGCAATTCGGCGGCTTATGATTTAAAATATAATTATGATGTTGATTTTGGTGATTGTGTGGCTTTGATGATTCCTCGGAATTATCATTTTCCAGAATTAGTTTGTGCATTAAATAAAATTGGTGCAGTATTTACTCCAATTGAACCTAATTATCCTTTAAAACGTATAGAACATATGTTAAAGATTAGTGAAGCACGTTATATTATAACAACTAAGGAATATGCTGATAATTTTAGTTTTAATGTTGATGTGATATATATTGAAGATTTAAATATGGATTATGATGTGTCTGTTGAATGTTTAGGTGGTAGTGATGATTTGCTTGCCATATTTTTCACTTCCGGAACCACCGGTCTTCCTAAAGCTGTAATGGTTTCTAATAAAGAATTTAAGGGCGGGGCTGCTGCTTTTAAAGATATTTTTAAGTCAAAACCTGGTGACGTTACAGGGTCTTTTGTTAGTTTTAGTTTCATTGCATCTCTTAGATTGTTGGGTGCATTAGTTTTTGGTGAGTGCTGTAGGATTTTTAATGAAGTGGAGCAGAAGGATAGTTTGTTATTGGTTAAGGCTCTTAAGGAGCAAGAGATGTGTGATTTGATTTTACCGCCTTCAATTGGTGTTCCTATTCTTGAAAATGAAGATATTAAATTAAAGTATATGATTTTGGCTGGTGCTAAGTTAAATAAATTAACCAATACAAAATGTAATACTCGTTTAGTTAATTTTTATGGTACAACTGAATTAATATTGGCTATAGCAAATATTTATGATTTAAATAATATTGATGGTAGTGTTTCTATTGGTCGGCCGGTTGCTAATACTTGGGTTTATATCCTTGATGATGATGGTATGCAGATGCCTGTTGGTGTTCCGGGTGAAATATGTGTTTCCAATGATTTTTTAAGTCCGGGTTATTATAATCAGCCTGATTTGACAAGTCAATTTTTTGTTGATAATCCTTATTGTAGTTGTGATGATAATAAGCGTTTGTATCGTACTGGTGATATTGGTTTTTATAATTTTGATGGTGAAATTGAGATTTTGGGTCGTGAAGATGATCAATTATCGGTACGTGGATTTCGTATTGAGTCCGGTGAAGTTTTAAATGTTATGAATTCATTTACTGGTATGGGTGATGTTTATTTAGATGTGGATAATGATATACTCACTGCATATTATACTGCTTCTGATGATTTGGATATTGATTGTGTTAAGGATTCTTTAAATAGTGAGTTGCCTTATTATATGATTCCATCTCTTTTTGTAAAATTGGATAAAATTCCTTTAAATGCTAACGGTAAAATTGATAAAAATGCATTGAATATTAATAATGCTGAATCTGTTGATGTTAGTGATGAAGTTCTTAGTGTTGTTTTGGGTGCTTTTAGGAGTGTTTTGTCTAATGATTCAGTTTTATTGGATGATGATTTGGTTGAGTTAGGTGGTACTTCATTGTCTGCTATGAATTTGCAGAGAATTCTTAAAGATGAATTAGGTGTTAGTTTGTCTTCCAGTCTGATTATGGATTTGGCTTGTCCGGTTAATATTGCTGATTATATTAAGTATAATTTAAATGCATATTCATTATCGGATGTTAATTATACTTTTGAAGATATATGTCCATTATCTGAGTCTCAATTGAATGTTTATCTTGATGAAAGTGTAAATGATATGGGTACTGCTTATAATAATCCATTTAAAATATATTTCAAGGAGAAATACAGTTTTCATGATGTTGAAAATGCAATAATGAAGTTATTTGAGTGTTTTCCTGTTTTAAGTGCACGTGTAATGGAAGATAATGATGGTGTTTTTTTTAGTTTTGATGCTGAGCCTTTTATTTATGATGGTTTAAGTAGTGATGTGGATAGTTTTGTTAAAGTTTTTGATTTAAAGGAGTCTTTGGCCTGTTTTTTATTTGTTGAGGATGAGTCATTGTTGTGTATGGATTTTCATCATTTAATTTTTGATGGAACTTCACTTAATATTATAATTGATTCATTATTGAATATTTTACAGGGAAATGTGGTGGATTTTGTTGATGATGGTTTTTTAAGACAAATATCAATGGAAGCAAATGTTAATCCGGATTATATGGAAGATGCCGGTGATTTTTTTGAAGAGATGCTGGTGGGTTTAGATGAAACTAATGATTTATTGGATTCTGTCAAATTAGATGATAATAATGATAGGGAGTATGTGGATATTTTTGATGTTAATTTTTTATTGGATTCTTTTTTACAGGAGTGTTCTGTTACTCCTAATCAGTTTTTCTGTGGTGTTTTTGCTTATACATTATCTAGGTTTACAGGTTCTTCTAAAGTTTCTTTTAATTTAGTTGATGATGGTCGTGGTCATGTTGATTTATCTGAATCTGTAGGAATGTTTGTTAGGACTTTGCCTTTGTTAGTTGATTGTAAAAATCAGACTATTGATTCTTTTATTAAGTATTGTAAATCTTTGGTTAATAGGGTTATGTTTTTTGATTTGTATCCTTTCCGTTTGCTTGTTAGGGATTATGATTTGAATTCCAGTATTTTATTTCAATATTCTCATGATTTGTTTTATAATGCGTTAAATGATGATTTGGTTAATGGTGTGGATGAGTTGGATCATGATGTAGTTGGGGATTTGTCTTTTTTTATTTTTAATGTGGATAATGGTAAATTTGGAATAAGGGTTTTATATTCTGATAAGTTTTCATCTGATTTTATCACTAATTTTGTTGAGTCATATAAGTTAATTTTACATGAAATGATTAAATTTAATGAATTATCAGATATTAATTATACTACAGACAATGATGTTATGTTTCTGGATAAAATTAATGAAACAGAACATGATTTAATTTATAGTGATGTTTTAGATGCTTTTAATGATAATTTATCAGAGTATCCGGATAATGTTTTGGTTTCTTATGATGATTGTGTGTATTCTTATGGTGAGGGTGCATTTATTGCTGATAG
>SUTL01000092.1 GCA_015062925.1 Methanobrevibacter thaueri | reverse complement strand
CGTAACTGAACAGTATCCGTTGTGATGATCAATTGGAGTACTGAGGCAAGAGAAATCCCAGGATCGGGGTTCAAATCCCTGTGACCCCATTTTCATATTAAACTTTTTTTCAAAACTTTTAATAACTTTCTTAATTATATTATTTTTCATGTCAGATATTGTTTTTATTATAGGATTCAACTATGATTCAAATTGTTTTTTAATTAATGGAAATACTTTAGTTGATACTGGTGCAGGTCAAAATAAGGATTATTTGTTTTCAAAACTTCGTGAAAATGGCGTGGAACCTGATGATATTGAATTTATAGTTAATACTCATTGTCATTTTGACCATATTGGTGGAAATTGTTTTTTCCCAAATGCAAAAATTGCTGTTCATAGATTGGATGCAATATCCATTAGAAATGAAGACACTTTAGGAACTTCCATGTCTGCTTTTGGCAATAAAGATAACACTAGAGTGGATATCGAGCTTGAAGACGGTGATGAAATTGCAGGTTTTAAAGTAATTCACACTCCTGGCCATACTGCTGGCGGAATCTGTTTGTGGGACGGTGAAAATCTGATTAGTGGCGATACAATTTTTGCAGGTGGTGGTGTTGGTAGAATGGACATTGGCGGAAGCTATGAAGATATGAAAAAAAGCGTATCCAGATTAACTGAGCTGGATGTTAAAAATATCTACCCTGGCCACGGTCCAATAGTGGAAAATAATGGAAAAGACCATATTAAATTGTCTTATTCCTATTTATAATTTTATTTTTCTAATTTTTTGGAAACTTTATTGAATGTTCCTCTTTTTACTACAACGGATATTTTTTCTCCACGGGAAATCACGTCGTCCGGTTGTGGAATAACAAATTTTCCGTTTTGGTAACTGGCAATTATGATGTAGTCTTTTGTTGGTGAGATGTCTTTAAAACGTTTTCCAACAACTTTATCATTTGTTATTGTCATTTCTTTTATTTCAGCATCTCCTTCTCCAAGTGTGGTCAATGTGGAAACATTCGGATTCATTACATACTGTGCAAGTTCCCTTGCAGCACTTATTTCCGGACTGATTACTTTGTCAATTCCGACTTCTTTAAATGCCTCTTCGTGGTCAGGATTACTTACACGTGCAATAATGTGCTGAACATCATATTTTCTTACTAAAATACATGAAAGCAGGTTTGCTTCGTCGTTACCAGTAGTCGCTATAAAATAATCCGCATCTTCAATATTAATTTCTTCAAGCATTTTTGAATTTGTCCCGTTACCGTGGATAACGAGAGCATCAAGTTCTGATGCAATTTCATTACATAATGATTCGTCATTTTCGATTAAGGTTATGTCAGCTCCTGAATCTATTAATAAATCAGCAAGAGCAAGTCCTACACGACCTCCTCCCATAATAATTGCATACATTAAATCGCCTCATTAACAATTGATAATCAATATTTAGTTTAAGATAATATAAACTTATCTTTTAAAAATTTCGAATCCTGCTCTTAATGTAATGAGAACCGGATATATTTCAAGTCTGCCTGTCCACATATCAAACATGCTGACTAATTTTAGTGCAGGATGTAATGTATGATTTATAACTCCAAGTTCCAAACCGTTGTTTCCCTGAAGGGACATCGCTGCAAACAGGCTTCTGAAAGGATCGTATCCAAACAAACAGAACAATGCCCATGTAAACATAATAAACATCATATAAAGTGTAATGTAGTTTCCTGCCTGTGATATTGCCTTTTCAGGTATTTTATGTCCGTGCAATTTAACTGGAACTACTCTGCCTTCAGGGGATAAAATTTCTCTGATGTGTCTGTAGATTCCTTTAAAGAATGTTATCATTCTCACGAGTTTTATCGCACCTACAGTTGATCCGTTGGAACCTCCAGTTATCATTAGACACATTATGCATATTATGACAAAGGATGGCCAGTTTCCCATGGCTAACGGTGATGCAACACTGGCTCCTGTAGTTGTAATTGCGGATACTACTGTAAAAAGCAAATCGATTGGAACAATATTTGATACAAAATAAAGCATTAATGTAACGCATGCAATAACTGTGATAATGATTTTAAATTGAAGATCTTGAATCAGTGATTTTCCTCTTGTTTTAATAACTTTATAATGGACAAAAAAGCTTGTCGCTCCCAGTATCATCAAAACTATTGAAATAAAATAAATCAAATCGTTCTGGTAAAAACCCATATTTGCATTTTTAATACTCATTCCTCCGGTAGAAATGATGCTGAATGTGTTACATATTGAATCAAAAACAGGCATTCCTGCAAGTAAATATAGGATTATTCCGGCAATGGTATATATTACATAAATCTGCAATGTTTTTTCAAGTGTGGTTTTAATACTCGGTTTTATACGTTCATCACGCGCTTCGGACTGGTATAATTTTGAGGATACTGATCCAGGTTTTGTCAGTACTCCTAAAACCATAACAACAACCCCTAAACCTCCAATCCATTGTTCTATTGATCTGAAAAATAGTATGCTGTGAGGTAATACTTCAACGTCTTCAAACATGGTTATTCCTGTTCCGGTTAATGCAGACATACTTTCAAAAACTGCATCAATCGCAGGCATGTGTGTGGCAAGCATAAAAACAAGTCCTCCGATAAGGCTTGCCCATAACCATGCAAAAGATGATATCATCATTCCATGTTTCAGCCGTATTGTTTTTTTAGCTTTATCTTCAAGATATTTTAAAAGACCATAGCCTAAAAGTATTGAAATGGTTGCTGGAATAATAAAACTTATTATATCAAATTCAAAATAAACTAAATCAAATATTAATGGTATTAAGCACATAACTCCTATACCTATCATGATGTATCCGGAGTTTCTTGCAACAATCAATAAATCTGTTTTAGTTATATATCTCATCGTTTAATAAATTTGAATAAATATCTATATAAATTTATATTAAGAAAGTACATAAGTTAAATTAATAGTTGATAATATGGATCGCAAAACAATAATTTTATTAGGAATAAGTTTGCTTATTTTGGCCGTAATGTTATGGTTCGTAGGGATTGATAATGTTATCAATGCTTTAAAGATTGCAAACATATATATTATCGCATTAGCTGTCGTAACTCAGTTAATTACTTATGTATTATACACTTTAAGGTGGCAAATTCTTAATAATCTGGCTGATATGAATGTGGGAATCAAAAAACTGTTTCCTATGGTATTGGTCGGTCTTGCAGTAAACAATATTACTCCCTCTGGGCGTGGTGGAGGAGAACCGGTAAGGGCATATATTTTATCTCAGGACAACGATAAATATCGCTTTGAAGAAACATTTGCAACAGTTGTGGCAGATAGGGCTTTAGACACATTTCCGTTTGTTGTATTAGCGGCTGTTACAATTGCATCAATGGCATTGTTTTTCGACTTTCCTATATGGTTGATTGCAGTTATGATTGTTGCTGTAATAGGAATTGTTGCAGTTTTAGTGATATTAATCTATATGTGTATTAATCCAAGTTTTGGAGGTCGTGTTGAAGGATGGATTATAGGTCTTGTAAGAAGATTTTATAAGAAAAACTCTGAAAAATTGGAAGCACAGATTCATGATGCCATTTTCGGATTTCAGGATACAATGAAAATCCTGATTTCAAATAAAAAAGGATTGGTATTAACCATTTCACTGTCTTTCATCATATGGATTTCTGAAATTGTCAGAGTTTATCTGGTCTTTTTGGCATTCGGAGCTAATGTAAATCTGATTGTAATAGGTGAAGTATTTATCCTTGCTTGTCTTGTTGGAATGATTCCTCTTTTACCTGGTGGTATCGGTGCAATTGACAGTGTAATGATTGTTTTTTACTCTGCTGCAGGAATATCTGCTTCAGTCAGTGCGGCAGCTACTGTAGTTGAAAGATTAATTTCATACTGGATGCCTACTATTATTGGTATGGTTATTTTGCCATACTTTGGCTCATCTGTTTTAGATAAAATTTCATTTGGATCTTCTGATGAAGAAATTGAAGAATCTCTTAAAGAAGAATCCGAAAAATAATTCTTCTTTTTTTTAATGGATTATTGTTAACTATTTAAATATTCATTACTGTTTTTAGTGCATTCTTCATAATTTGTTTGTTGGTATATTGTTATTATAACCTTTTTCCCGTCACAGTGTCTTAAAAATGTGAAAATTGAAATTTCTCATGAAAATGCTTAAAATAAATATAAATCTATATTAAAATATATATACATATTATTTATTCAGTATATTTACTAGGTGAAATTATGGCAGAACTGGGAAATTTTAATGATGAATTTTTTATTATAGATTCAAATAATTTAAATGAAGTTGAATCAAAATTATATGGTTTTATGGTCAATAATGAGGAAATTATATTAAATGACACTTTTGATGAAACAACCTCTGTGGGTAATGAGGGTACATATATTTTGGTTGAACAAAAAGGAGATATTATTTCCATTAGGCAAGATTTTAATGGTGGTTTTGGATTATATTTATTTGAAGAAGATGGTTATTTTGCAATATCAAATTCATTCTTAAAATTAGTTAATTATTTAAAGTTTAACCATGAACTTTCTTTAAATAGAAAGTGTGCCGATGCTTTCTTGTATACCAGTCTGACTTCAACTGCATATACTAAAACCCTTGTTAATGAAATTAAGTCAATTCCTAAACATTATATTGTCCTAATAGAAAAAAACTCCAAATCAGTAAGCTATGATAAGATTGATTATGCGGAGTATTCAGTTAATCTTGACTCAAAGTTAGCATTTGAATTATTAGACGGATGGCATGAAAAATGGGTTAACATTATTCGTTCCATTAAATCAAAGACAAACAGATTATCGTTTGATTTGTCTGGAGGTTTTGATTCAAGAATAACTGCTGCTCTTTGGCTAACTGCGAATATTGATTTTGATAAGTTTAATATTAAATCACATAGGGATACAAAAAATACTCATGAAGACGATTTCAGAATAGCAACACAAATATCTGAATTTTTTAATTTTGAATTAAATAAACAGTTGCCTAAGTCAAAACCTACATATTTTTATAGAGATATTGATATTCCACTTGAAATTTCATTTACTCTTAAATTGGGATTCCATAAACAGATGTATTTTAAGCCATTTAGATTAGGTGAGATTGAATATTCATTTAATGGTGCGGGAGGAGAATCTTTAAGGGGTCATGTGGATGAAGACAGACCTACTTTTTTAAAAAATAAGAAAAATATTATAGAAAGGTATAATCCGTCTCTGGTTGACAGCGCTTTAAGTGATATTAATCAAGCTTTAGATGAGGTAGCCGAAAACTTTAATTTATCTCCTGATTCTGACATGCTGCTGCAAATGCATTATAATGAGACAAGATCAAGATATCATTTTGGTAAATCCGCTCTTGAATCTTATTTTTCAAACATGATTAAACTAAACCCGTTAATTGATTCCGATTTACGAAAAGTACAAAGTCATACTGATGAATGTCCTGACGATAATTTATTAATTTCAATAATTTATCTGAGATATTGTCCTGAATTATTGAATTTTGATTTTGACAGCGGCCATACAATTGATCCTGCAACTATAGAATATGCTAAAAAGTTAAATGAAAAATATCCTTACGTAAAAAAGGATTTAAGTTTTATTTCAGGTCCGGATATAGAAAAACCTGCTGGTTCTGAAAAGAATCAAAGATATATTTCCAAGGATGACATTAATAATTATTTGAAAGATGTATTTTTCTCCCATAAATTTGAAAAAGAATTTGAAAAATATTACTCTTTTGATGATTATTTCGCTATATGGAAGGTTATGGAAAAAAAAGATTATTTCCCATTGGGAAATGTGTATTCTGCAATAGCTATTATTCAGATTGCTAATGCTATTGAATTTAGTAAAAATAGGAAAAATAATAATGAAATAAGCTGGTTAAATAATTTTCTTGAAGGAGGATCCGGCAATAATACTGGAAGATTAATCAATTCATTGATGGATAAATATTATACTGCTAGAATTGATATTAAAAACAATGGTGTTGACAATTCAGTGGAAATTTTTGAAGTCGATGATGTTTTGTCCATCGTCAAATATCCTAAATGGATGGTTAATAAAAAAGGTAAAGGCTGCACTATTTCATCAAAAAGGGCTAGTATCAATTTTAAAATTAGATGTATTAATGACGGAAAGTTAATGATTAAATTAAGAGGGCCTCATATTAGGGATGCAAACAGAAATGAGTTTCCTGTTTATATAGATTTTACCAAATTTAAGGTAAATGGTGAGGAAATTTTCAGCGGAAATAAATTGATTTCACATTCTCAATTTTTCTCATTTAATAAAGATGTTAAAGATGGTGAAATAATTGATGTGCAGTTGGAATGGTTACCGTTTAATAGTGATTGTGTCTATGAGTTAGATTATAGCAAACTTAATTATAATGAATTGGATTATAGCAAACTTAATTATAATGAATTGGATTATAGTAAACTTAATTATTCTAAACTAAACTATGATAAATTAGAATTAAGTAGGTTACTCAAATCAAAAACTAAGCATTTTTTTAAAAAGTAAAAAGATATCTTTTGTTAAAGTTTTTATCCCACATGGCTAAAAAGGAAAAATATTATTACTTTTTAAAATCTTTTTTTTCTTTTTTCAAAGTATTCTTTCATTTTTTGATTTAGATTATAGTTTGAATAAGTTTCATTATTTCTTTCTCATTTTTTTTAAAAATACTCTTTTAAAATACTATTCTGTTTATTTTATACTTATTTTAAATAAAAATCTAATCTATTTCATATATAAAATTAAATATTATATAATCATATATCTTTCAGTTTGAGGCGGATAATGAAAGATATTGCAGAATATATTATTGAAACCGACTACAATGACTTGAACGGTGCATTAAGTAAAATACGATACGATACGAAAACAGGTCTTATTGTGTATTACAATGACACCAAGTATGAATTTCTATTAAATATCAAAAAGGGTGTCGATGAATTATTGTGCCTCAGTTCAAGTGTTTTAAAAGTTGATGATTTGGAAAGGTTTCATAAAAAACCTCTGTTTCATAGATTGTCCTGGAAATTCAGACAGTCAACAGTTCTTTTCAATGATCCGACACGTTACGTGGATGTTGATGATGATTTTACAAAAGACCTTCAGGGCGGCTGGGGTGTCGGAACATATGATGACTATTTTTTAAGAAATATTGCTGATA
>SUTL01000091.1 GCA_015062925.1 Methanobrevibacter thaueri | reverse complement strand
ATTACCACCTTCAAATTCAGAGGATACAAAATCATCAGGAAGTTCAGAGTCAAATAGTACTTCTTCAGAAGTTAACTCTATTCCTTCAATTGTTACTTTACCATTTTCATCTAATTCAGCTTTAATTTGATTACCATCACTTGTTTTTAAACCTTTAACAACTTTACCCATATCACCTTTAAGTTTAGGACCTAGGATTTTAAGATTAGGTTTTGCAATGAATGATAATTTTTCAAATTCACTGGCGCATAAAACATCTTTAGTATTGGATTGATCTTTAATAATATCAGTTAATTCTTCAATAGCTTTTAAAACATTCTCATCTTGTGATACAACAGTAATATCTGATACTGGCCATCTAAGTTTATATTGTGCCATGTCACGAGCTCTGATTGAAGCATCAATTACTTCACGTGCAACATCCATTTTACTTTCAAGTTCACTGTCAATTGCATCTTCATCATACTCCCAGTCAATCATATGAATACTTTCAGCTGCATCAGGATTAACTCCTTTTACAAGGTTTTCATATATTTCCTCTGACACATGAGGTGCAATAGGACATAGAACAGTGATTAATTTAACAAGAGCTGTGTATAAACTATAATAAGCACCTAATTTATCTGGATCATCACTTTCAACCCATGTTCTTCCACGAATAAGTCTAACATACCAACGACTTAAATCTTCAAGAATGAAATTATTAATTTTACGTGTTGCCTGATGGAAGAATAAATTATCTAAATCCTCAGCAACATCTTTGATTAAACTGTTTGCTTTTGAAATAATCCATTTATCTTCAGATCTTAAAATAATATCTTCTTGTGATATTTCCATTGGATTGAAATTATCAAGTGACATGTAGGTTGTTGAGAATACATAAACATTCCATAAAATATTAAACATTTTATTAATGTTTAAAAGCTCTTCCCATACAAATTTCAAATCATCCCATGGTTTAGAAGCCCATAATAAATAGAATCTTAAAACATCCGCTCCGTATTTTTCAATAACTTCCTCTGGAGCTACAACATTACCTAATGATTTGGACATTTTATTACCTTTTTCATCAAGTACAAATCCGTGCATAAGCACTTTTTTATATGGACTTTGACCCATAGCTATTACTCCAGTTCCTAATTGTGAGTAGAACCATCCTCTGGTTTGATCATGTCCTTCTGTGATGAAATCATATGGGAACCATTCCTGGAATTTATCTTTTTCTTCAGGATAGTATAGTGATGCCCATCCGGCCACACCGGAATCAATCCACACATCTAATACATCAGGGATTCTTTTAATTGCTTTTCCACATTTATCACATTTAACTTCAACTTCATCAACATATGGTCTGTGGATTAATTCAGAATCCCCTACATTAATTTCAGTTAATGATTCCTGTTTTAATTCTGATAGAGAGCCTATTACTTTTAATTCTCCACAATCCGGACATTCCCATATTGGTATTGGTATACCCCAGTATCTTTGTCTTGAAATTGTCCAGTCACGTGCATTGTCAACCCAGTCATGGAATCTGCCTTCACCAGCCCATTTAGGAATCCATTCCACACGTTCAATTTCATCCAGCATTTTCTGTTTAATTTCAGTTACTTTTAAAAACCATTGTTTGGTTGCACGATAAATAATAGGAGTTTTACATCTCCAGCAGACACCATACCTATGTTCAATTGTTTCACAACGATACATTAAGTTTTTATCTTCTAAATCATTGATAATTTGAGTGTTTTCTTCTTTAGTGAATTTACCAGTGTATTTACCTGCATCATCATTAAAACAACCATCTTCACCAACAGGACAGAATATTGGGAGATTATTAGCTTTACCAACTTCAAAATCATCAGGACCATGTCCAGGTGCAGTGTGAACTAAACCAGTACCTTCACCAAGTTCAACATGATCACCCGCTAAAATAGTATGAACTTTTTCAATTTCACTATCAAATTCCATTTGTTTAGGAATTTCATCAGCTAAAATATAATCATATGATAAACCAACTAAATCAGAACCTTTAACAGTTTTAACAATTTCATACATTACCTCTTCTTCTTCAATGATTTTATCTTCCTCATCATCATTTTCCGCAGGTATTTTGGTTCTGTGAATTTTAATGCGTTTTCCTAAAACGTCCTCCATTAAATTCTCAGCTAAAATATATGTTTCACCATTTTTTAAAACATAAACATAATCAAATTCAGGGTTAACACAAATAGCAAGGTTAGCAGGTAATGTCCATGGAGTTGTTGTCCAAACCAGGAAATAAGTGTCTTTCTGACCTGTAACAGGGAATTTAATGAAAATGGAAGGGTCAACTTTCTCTTCATATTCAATTTCAGCAGCTGCAAGAGCAGTTCCACAATGAGGACACCAACTAATTACTCTTTGATCATTAACAAGTAAATTCTGTTCATTTGCTCTTTTAAGCATCCACCATGAAGATTCCATATATTTAGGGTCAAGTGTCATATATGGATCATCCCAATCCATCCAAACACCTAACTGATCAAATTCCTCTTCCATTGCAATTTTATTCTCAATAGCAAATTCTCTACATTTATCAACAAATTTATCAATACCAATTTCTTCAATTTCCTGTTTTGATTGAATATTCATTAAATGTTCAACTTTATTCTCAATTGGAAGACCATGCATATCCCATCCTGCCTGACGACGTAAACTAAAACCATTCATTGATTTATAACGTAAATAAGAATCTTTAATAATTTTATTCCAGGCAGTTCCTAAATGGATTTTACCACTACAATAAGGTGGACCATCCAAAAATGAATATCTAGGACCATTTTCTCTAAGTTGGGTGACTTTAGCAAAAGTATCTTCATCCTTCCAAAACTTTTGAACTTTCTTTTCAATTTTATCGTGATCATATGATTTATCTGCATCTTTTATTGGCATGTAAACTCCTCAAATACTATGTGTAAACACATAATAATATTTATAATATATATGTTTTTGTTTTAGATAATAAATAAAGTTTATCATACAGAAATTTAAAGAAAAAATGGAATTATTATTATAATTAACAACCCCTATTAAAATAAAACTATAAAAAGATTTTACAAGATTATATAGGAATAAACAATTATTATTTTAAATCCAAATTTAAAATGAAAAGTAATTTTAAACAAAAAAAATAATATCCCAGTAAACTACATATACAAAAGAAATTAATATATAATTTCATGGGATTTTACAGAAAATACAATACAATCTTAAGATCAATAGATAATATTAAAAAACTTTATAAATTATCTAAAAAGAAAAATAAAAAGGATAAAAAATGAGAATAATATATTGGAGTGATTTTAACTGTCCATATTCATATATTGGACTTAAACGTTTATCAGATGCAGTTGATGAGTTGAATTTAACTCCTGAATGGGAGTTGAAATCCTTTGAACTTCCACTGACTTATGAAATCACAGCAGATATTAAAAAAATTGCTGAAAAGGATGATTTAGAAATTAATCCTATTTCATTAAAATCTTCAAGAAATGCTCATAGATTAATTAAATTTGTACAAAACAAACATCCTAATTTCTCACAAAAACTTGTTTTTAAAATCTATGAATCCAATTTTGAAAAAAATGAAGATATCTCGGATATTAATGTATTGGCTGATATTGCAAGTTCAATAGGTTTAAATGAATTTGAAATAAAAGAAATGCTTTTAAGTGAATCATATGATTTTGAAGTTGAACTTGACACACAAGATGCTCTTTTTAATGGAATAACTTCTATTCCACATTATATTTTAAATGTTAATGGAGAACAGTTAATTGTTCCAGGTGCTTTTGAAAAAGAGGATTTTAAAATTGCTATTGAAGATTTAATTAATGGTGAAATTAAATATAAAAGTTTCATTTAAATCAATATTGCTTTTAAGTTGTTAAAAACTTATATATTTTAAAATCAAATACTGTTTTTGTATGAAAATAATTTATGCAAATAGTTTTTTCAAGCGTTTTAAAGGTTTAATGGGGAAAAAGGATTTTGATGATTGTATGGTGTTTTGTAATTTAAAAGACTCCTCAATTCATACTTTTTTTATGAGATTTACAATTGATATTTATTTTATAGATGAAAATAGAATTATATATGATAAAAAAACATTAGCTCCATGGAAATTTTACAAACCAGAAAAACAGGCTAGTTTTATACTGGAAACTAAACATGGTAAATTAGATTTAAAAATTGGTGATTATATTAATTTAACATGAAAAAAATAATATTCCCTCCCTTTTAGAGGAAAGGTTTAGATTAATCTTTCAAGAATTTCTTCGGGTGTTTCAAATATTTCAATTTCATCAATACTGGTTAATTTACGAGTGTTTTCAATATCAATATCTCTCATGTAAATGGTTATGATTTTTCCTTCTGAAATTGCATCATATGGACAGGTGTTTCTGCATAATCCACAGCCTATGCATTTAGTTAAATCTATTTCAGCATGTGGTATGATTGCACCTTGATTACATGCTAATGCTGCAACACAATCTTTGCAGTTTTTACATTTTGATAATTCCATTTTAGATGGAAGTACTGTGTCAATTGGTCCCGGGCGAATATCCACAGGAACCATATATGTTTTAACAGCACCTTTTCCGGCTTGTGCAACTGCATTTGTTACAAGAGTATCTGCTATTCCATAAACAATTTTTGAAACAGTATTTGCAGTGGCAGGTGAGACAATTAGTAGGTCGTATTTTCCAAGGGAAAGTCGACCAGTGATTGGATATGAAAATTTTTGATTTAAATCTGTGGCTAATTCTCTATATTTACCTCCGGTGATGCGTTCTATGCGTTCATATAATCCATACATTTTTAGAACTTCACAGGCTGCACCTGAAAGCAATATAGTTACTTCATGATTTTTTGCTAATTTCTCAACTACCTGAACAGATTCACGCAGTAAATGTCCTGCTCCTGTTAATGCAAATGCAATTCTCATTTTAATCTAATTTATGATATTGATAAGCATCTCTTTTGGAGAATGCGTAATCTAAAACTGTGTATTGGTTCATGAATTCTGCAACTTCATCTGCAATGTTTTCTTTATCAACTGCAACACGTTTTATGAATTCTGCAACTTCATCCATTTCTTTTTCTTTAAGACCTCTTCTTGTGATTTCCTGAGCACCTATTCTTATACCTGATGGGTCATCTGAATTATCCCTATTATCTCCAGGTAAGAGGTTTTTGTTTAAAATCACATTATTATCAGCTAATTCTTTTGCAATATCTGATGCTGATCTGATATTTGTAAGGTCAACTGCTATTTGGTGGGATGCTGTGAATCCTAAGTCTTCACATAATACATTAAATCCTCTTTCATATAGTGCTTGACCTAAAGCTTGTGCGTTTTTAATGGTTTGTTTTGCATAAGCTTCTCCGAATTCTAACATTTCTGCGGTTGCAATTCCTAATCCAAGCAAGTGGTGTAAATGGTGGTTACTTACAACACCAGGGAATACTGCGTTGTCTATTATTTCTTCGTTTTCTTTGTGTGAGAGGATTATTCCTCCTTGAGGACCGGGGAATGTTTTATGTGTACTTCCCATCATTAAATCAGCTCCTTCTTTTAAAGGTTGTTGGAATTGTCCTCCTGCAATAAGACCGAGTACATGTGCTCCGTCGTACATTATTTTTGCTCCAACTTCATCTGCTGCTTCACGTGCTTCTTTAACTGGGTGTGGGAATAGGAATAAGCTTCCTCCGAATAATATTATGTTTGGTTTTTCTTCGAGTATTTTTTTATTCATTGCGTCAATGTCAATGTTCATTATATTACTATCTAATGGATGGAACACTGTTTTAAGGCCACGTATACCTGCTGCACTTACGTCTGCATGGGATATATGTCCTCCTGATGGTACTTCTAGCGCCATTACTTTTTCACCAGGTTTTCCGAATGCAAAAAATGCTGCTAGATTTGCTGTTACACCTGATATTGGTTGGACATTTGCATAGTCACAATCGTAGACTTTGCATGATAGTTTTTTGGTTTTATCTTCGATTAAATCTACATATTGACATCCTTCGTAGAATCTTTCAAATGCTTGTCCTTCAGCATATCTGTGTGCAAAATCAGTTGCTACTGCTTCAGTTACTTCTACACTTGTTACATTTTCTGAAGCTATGAGATTTATACTGTTTCTCATGTATTCAGTGTGTTCTTGTGCTATTTTTTCAAAGTTTAATATTTCATCATGATAATTAGCCATTTATTACACCTATTATCCAATTATATATTTATGATTTAATTTTTGTAAATCATTTAATATAATATTTATGAAAAAATAATGTTTTTGTAGAAATCATGGTTGATTAGTGCAGAAAATAATTTTTAAAAATTTATTTTTGTTTATCGAAAAATTATGAATTTGGATAGGATATTTAGATTTTATGTATTGGTTAATTTTAAATAATAGTAGTTAAAAAGTAATTTTATAAAATAAGGAGGTTTTACTGATGGCAAAAAAGAACATGATAATTGCATTGGTTCTTTCATTCATATGGTCTGGGCTTGGATTAATATATGCCGAAGATATAGAAAAAGGGATCTTGTTAGCAGTGGGTGCAATAATATTTGAAGTATTATTCTTATTTGTAAGTCAAATTTTTGGTTTTATTGTATTCATTATATGGATTTATTCATTGTATGCAACTTATATGGAAGTTAAAGCTATTAACGGTTAAATTGTAGATAATCTTCAGATTATCTTTTATTATTTTTTTTAATTAAATGTTGGATTGATTTTGAGAATATTGGTTTTTGTAAAATGAATAATCTATTATTCTGCTGAAAAAAACATTGCTTTAATTTAAAAAGGATGTAAAAATTTTAAAGAAAACTGATTAACTATTATTATAATTAATCATTATTGGCATTTACTTTAATGGTTGGTGAAATTAATATTAAAGTAAAATTCTAATATATGGTTATTAAAAAAATAAGAAAGAATTAGAGAAATTAATCTCTAAATCTATTTACCTATGTCTTCAAGAGCAGCACTGATTTGTGCCATAATTTGCTCGGTTTTGAAGTGTTGTTGGTTCATAGCACCAGATGGACATGCACCTACACAGGTTCCACATCCTTTACATAATGCAGAGTTAATTTGTGCAAATTCTTTTCCACCTACACCAGTTGCGATGGAAATTGCTGCGTATGGACATAATTCTACACATACTTGGCAAGCACCACAAATAGCTTCATCATTTGATGCAAT